>JAZUHR010000021.1:0-22098 GCA_045641825.1 Lachnospiraceae bacterium | reverse complement strand
TTGCAAGAGCAAGGTGAGAGTGACTGATGCGAAAAAAACATGAGAATGAAGCGAATTTCCGAAGGAAATTAGCGAGAATTCGAATGGTTTTTTAACATTTCGAAAGCTCTTAGAGCGGAGAAATGTTATTGTATTAAGAAGCGAAGAGCTCCCACCGGCGATGCAAGCTTGCTTGCAAGAGCAAGGTGAGAGTGACTGATGCGAAAAAAACCACTTATAAGAGGAGACTAAAATGGACAGAAGACTTGGATTTGTATCGGATTATATGGAAGGCGCACATCCTGCGATCTTACAGAAATTAATAGAAACAAATATGATGAAAACACCCGGATACGGCGTGGATCCTGTGACTGAGGCTGCGCGTGATAAGGTACGCAAGGCCTGCGATTGTATGGAGGCCGAAGTTTTCTTTATTTCCGGTGGTACACAGACAAATGAGACAGTTATTACATCTGTGTTGAAGCCTTATCAGGGCGTAATTGCGGCAGAGACCGGCCACATCGCAGGTCATGAAGCCGGAGCAATCGAGCACGGCGGCCACAAGGTGCTGCCTGTTCCACACTACCTGGGAAAACTAAAGGCTTCAGACGTTGAAAAGCTGGTAAAGGGCTATCAGGACGACGAAAATCATGATCATCTCTTGATGCCTGGAATGGTTTATATTTCTCAGCCTACAGAGTACGGCACACTTTATACAAAGGAGGAGCTTACCGAGCTTAGTGAGGTTTGCCGCCGGTATGATTTACCGCTTTATATGGATGGTGCCCGTCTGGCATACGGTCTGGCCGCTGTTTCAAACGACCTTACACTGCCTGATTATGCCAAGCTTTGCGATATTTTCTACATAGGCGGCACCAAGTGCGGCGCTCTCCTGGGCGAAGCAGTAGTGATTCCGAAAAAAGGGCTTATTCCTCACTTCTTCACCATCATCAAGCAGCACGGCGCTCTTCTGGCCAAGGGTAGAGTGCTGGGCCTTCAGTTTGATGTTCTTTTTACAGATGATCTCTATATGAATGTGGGCAAAAAGGCTGTTGAGCAGGCAGGACGTATTCAGGAGGCGCTTACCAAAGCCGGCTACAAGCTTCGTTTTGTTTCTCCTACCAACCAGGTTTTTGCTATTCTGGACAATGCTTCAAAGGCTCGTTTTGATGAAAAAGTAGACCTGGGCTTCTGGGAAAAATTAGACGATGAGCACACAGTAATGCGTTTCTGCACCAGCTGGGCTACCACAGATGATGATGTAGATGAACTTATTCGTATAATTGAAAATTGATTAAAAGTTCGTAAGGTGATAAATAAATGAAAAATGGACAGGCGGATTCAATATAAGAGTCCGTCTGTCCTTTTTAACTAAAAAATAAGAACTTATTTGGCTTTTAAAACATCCACAATAGGATTATCTTTTATAGTACTAAAATCGTAATAGGTATTGGAAAAATTGAGGCTTTCGAACTTCTTCAGAAGATAGGAGGCTTCATTTTTTTGCTGAGAATCAGCATTTGGATAACATCCCCATTCACCGATAATAACAGGCAGAGAATGAACTTTTCCGTATTCTGCGTGGGTTTCAAAAATAACATCGAGTCTGGTATGGCAATCTGCAGAGTACATATCGGTATCGACCATAAGGTCATAGCCATGGGGGGCATATACCATATATGGATCGGCAAGGCCTTGCTCATCGGAGGGCGGAACTACACCGGAAGGAACACCGGTATTACAAAAATAATTGGCTTCAATAAATATTATAGCCTCAGAATCAACCTTTCTGACCGCATTTCGGATGTTTTGATAAAAGGCGGTAAGTGTGACACTGTCGAAAGACTCCAAAGTTTCACCCAGAGGAGCAACTAAGGACTTATAAGCACTCTTTTCGGTGAAGTATGATAACAAAACCTCTTTCTTTTCATCATTCATCCATATAGACATGATAACATCACCGATATTCTCGTAAGTAACGTCGATAGCAGCGTCTCCGATAACAGCCGAAAGTATTGAAGGATTTTCCATAAGAAACATAGCCAGAGAGCTAAACAACATTTCAATCAATCCGTTGGCGGCAGTTCCGGGAAATGGCTCATTAAGTACATCATAACCAATGATATTTTCGTCATTTTTGAAAAAATCCGCTATATGCTGCCACATGGCGATATAGTGATCCTGAATGCCGATGCCATCAGAAGCGGGAGTATTGGTCCAAAAATTGTCAAAGGCAATCTGAACGGCAGGACAGGTAAGGTAGGCTTCACTCCAAAGGTCGGTTTTTTCATAGGATTCGCCATTGGTTATGGTCGCCCAAGAAGGAGCACCATCGCAGAAATCCGATGAAAAAAGATCCTGATGCATGTCGAGATAAAGAGAAAGTCCATAACGATTAGCAGTAGCGGAAAAAGCGGATATTTTCCTTAAATATTCATCATTGTATTTGCCGGGTTCAGGTTCCAGCGCATCCCAGAAAATACCGAAGCGAATTACATTAAAGCCAAGTGAGGCAAGATAAGCAAAGTCTTCTTCGGAGTAGTCTCCGATATAGCCACGACTTTTGTCCTTGCACACCATGTTTATACCTTTTAAAATAACAGGATTGCCGTCTTTATCAATAAAACCGGAATTTTTTACAGTAAATTTTTTCATGTCAACTCCTTTTTGAACGAAGTGAAAAACGGAGAACTCCTTTTATTCTTCTTCACTGCCACGAAGGCCAAGTTCACGTTGCTTTCTGCTGAATTCGGAAAGTTCAGTCTCCTTTTCCTTATTCAGAGGGAAAAGAAGGAGAGGGACAAGTCCCAGTAGAAAGAATCCGATAGGAACAAGGCTGGTGCCTATTTTTATACCAAGGACTGCTTGGTCCGTGATATTATCAGCATTATATCCGAAGCCGGACAAAATGTAGGAGAAAACGAACTGCTGAATGCTGGTAAGCATGATGGTTCCCAGAGCAAAAACGCCACCCACAAGTCCGGTTTTTCTTTCGCCGGTTACCATTTCATCATAGTCGATAAGTTCACCGTTAATGGGGGTACAAGCCACTTCCATAATATTTTTACCAAGAATGATGAGAATGTAGCAAAGGACTACATTGATAATATTGGGATTGATGAAAAGCCCGATATAGCCGGCAATAGCGGGAAGATAGGAAAGTAAAATGGCACTCTTGCTGCCGATATGTTTAATCAGTTTTGTAAGCAGGGGTAAAAGCGCCAGCATTACCAGACCGGGCACAACATCTGCAATGGTTGCTTCCTCGCCGGAAAAATGGGCTACGTGGTCAACGTAGTATAAAAATGGAGTAAAGTAGAAACCAATCGCACCCTTGGCGGTAATAAAGAAAAGCAAATATGTCCAGAAAGGTCGGGATTTGATAACATTCCAGGCAGCTAATATAGTTTCTTTGTAATTTATTTTCTCGTTTTTTATTTGAATGGTCTTATAGATATCTTCGCTGTCATGGAGAATGCGAAGAGAGAAAAACATGATTACGGCATCCACAAGCACTACACCTAAAAGGGCAGGCACAATAAGTTTAGGATTTGGATTGTCCACCAAAAGCAGTGTAGGAATAAGACTGGCAAGAAAACTGATGGCATTTGCCACATACACTCGTATCATATCAACATCTACTCGCTGAGCAGCTGTGGGTGCTTTTACGTAAAAATAGGAATTGTAACAGATTGAATAGGCAGTATATCCGGTATCAAAAATAAAAAGTTCCATTGTGAGAAGGATAAATATAATCCACTCGTTCCAGGAAGGATTATTTAAAATCATTGCAGCCATGGCAAGCAGAATAACAGGTGTGGTTACCCTCATCAGATAAACATATTTGCCACGTTTAGGCCGGTAAGGCATTTTGTCGATGAGAACTCCGAAAAGCGGATCGTTGATAGCATTCCAGATATTATAGATAAGGTAGATCCAACCGATAAATTTAGCATCTATGCCGATAACGTCGGTATAGTACTTCATTAAAACGTTGTGAATAAGAATATTTCCCAGATTTGCAACAGGGCCTGGTAGTGCCAAAGCCCATTTTTCCTTAGTTTTCATAATGTCCCCCCAATAAAAACTATTTTTATTTAATTATAACAAAGAGCAAAATATAATCAATAATATATGGGGATGGATTCGGATAAATTTTTGCTTTCTATTGCACTAAGAAATGAAAAAGTGTAAAATCAACTTACAAATAATTTTTTCATGAGGAGGATAAATATGAAAAAGTTTTTAAGCATGTTATTAGCATGTACAATGCTTCTTTCCCTCGTAGCTGTTATGGGCTGCGGCGGCAAGAAAACCTACGAGATCGCTGTAGTTACTGACGTTGGTCAGCTTATGGACGGTGGTTTCAACCAGGGTACTTGGGAGGGTACTAAGTCTTACGCAGAGAAGAACAATAAGACTTACAAGTACTATCAGCCTGCAAACGGCTCTGAGGCTACAAATAATGACCGTATCGCAGCTATGCAGCTTGCTATTGATAACGGTGCAAAGATTATCGTAGCTCCCGGTTTCCTTCAGTTCGACGCTATGAGCGCTGTAGCTAAGGACAACCCAGAGGTTAAGTTCGTATTCGTTGACGGATGGAACTTCGGTCAGGCTAACGTAACAGCAGTAGTTTACAAGGAGCAGGAGTCAGGCTTCATGGCAGGCTACGCAGCAGTTATGGACGGCTACACAAAGCTTGGTGCTACACTCGGTGGTGGCGGTACCAATCCTGCTTGTAACAGATTCGGTTATGGCTATGTTCAGGGTGCAGCAGCTGCAGCAGCTGAGAAGAACGTTGATGTAGACATGACAGTATCCTTCAAGTATGGTTCTTCTTTCTCCGCTTCTACGGAGCTCCAGACTCAGATCGCCGGCTGGTACTCCAAGGGCACAGAAGTTGTATTCGCTTGCGGCGGTTCTATGTTTAACTCCGTAAAGGCAGCAGCAGAAGAGACAGCAAACGGCAAGATCATCGGTGTTGATACAGACCAGAAGGGTCTTTCCGAGAGAGTTATCACATCTGCAGTTAAGGGTCTTGCAGCTTCCGTAGAAATCATTCTTGATAAGTTCTATAACGGCAAGTGGGATTCAGAGCTTTCTGACAAGTCCGTAAATCTTGGTGCTACAGACAATGCTACAGGTCTTCCTTCTGATTTCTCCAGATTTAAGTCCTTCGATAAGGCTGCATATGAAGCACTTTTCGCAAAGGTTAAGGACGGCAGCGTAAAGATCGACGCAGCTACTCCTGACAACTGCGATGACGAAGCTTTCTGGTCAAAGGCTGTAGAGGGTACAAAGGTTAAGCTTACTCTTGATAAATAATTATTTATCGCAATCAAAGGGCTTGGTTTTTACCGAGCCCTTTTTTAGAAAAAGGAGATAAAAGGAGATAAGTGGATGCTAAGCCATAATAGTTCACGTTGACGCGTGAAGGCTTAGCTTTTCAAACCCCTTCGGGGTTCTCCATTTATTTCACTTCGTTCAATAAAAGGAGAAAATATGAGTGATTACATTATAGAGATGAATCACATCACCAAAAAATTCCCGGGCATCATTGCAAATGACGACATCACCTTGCAGCTGAAAAAGGGAGAGATACATGCTCTGCTGGGAGAAAACGGAGCAGGAAAGTCCACTCTTATGAGTGTGCTTTTTGGTATGTACAAGCCTGAAGAGGGCGAGATTAGAAAAAATGGGGAAGTAGTAGAAATAAAAGATCCCAATGATGCAACAGCACTTGGAATCGGAATGGTACATCAGCATTTCAAGCTGGTAGAATGTTTTAGTGTTCTGGATAATATTATTCTGGGCGCCGAGACCACCAGATTTGGCTTTATCAAGAAAAAAGAAGCCAGAAAAAAGGTCCTGGAGCTTTCCAATCAGTATGGTCTTAATATCGATCCTGATGCAAAGATAGAAGACATAACGGTAGGCATGCAGCAGAGAACCGAAATTCTCAAGATGCTTTTCCGTGATAACGAAATCCTGATTTTTGATGAGCCGACAGCTGTGCTCACACCTCAGGAAATCGACGAACTCATGCAAATTATGAAGAATCTGGCCAAAGAAGGCAAATCGATTCTTTTTATCACACATAAATTAAATGAAATTATGGCAGTCAGCGACCGTGTATCCGTACTCAGAAAGGGCAAATACATCGGTACTGTAGAGACCAAAAATACAAGCGTAGCCGAGCTTTCCGAGATGATGGTAGGCAGAAAGGTGCAGCTGGTGGTAGAAAAAGCACCGGCAAACCCCAAGGAAAATGTGCTTACTATCGAGAAAATGTCTGTGAAAAACAATATTCACAACAAACTGGCTGTAAAGGATGTATCCTTTACTGTAAGAAGCGGAGAAATTGTCTGTATTGCCGGTATCGATGGCAACGGTCAGAGTGAATTCGTGCAGGGACTTATCGGTCTTACTGCATTGGCTGCCGGCAAAATTACACTTTCCGGAGAGGATATTACTCATAAATCCATTCGATATAAAAATACTCACGGTGTCAGCCATTTCCCTGAGGACAGACATAAGCATGGTCTGGTACTGGACTATACTTTGGAGCAAAATATGGTGCTTCAAAGATACTTCGAGCCGGAATTTTCCAAGGGCGGTTTTATTAAGTTTAACGAAGTAAGAAAGTACTCGGATAAGCTGATTGAGCAGTTCGATGTCAGAAGCGGCCAGGGAAGCGTGACTACTGCCAGATCCATGTCCGGCGGTAATCAGCAGAAGGCTATCGTTGCCCGCGAGATGGATAGAGACCATGATTTGCTGATAGCGGTTCAGCCTACACGAGGACTGGATGTCGGCGCTATCGAGTATATTCATAAGCAGATTGTAAAAGAAAGAGATCAGGGCAAGGCTGTACTTCTGGTGAGCCTGGAGCTCGAAGAAGTAATGGCGCTTTCCGACAGAATTCTCGTTATGTACGAGGGCGAAATCGTAGGCGAGCTTGATCCAAAGACAACCACTACTCAGGAGCTGGGACTTTACATGGCCGGAGCCAAGAGAGACAAAGGAGGGGCAAATGAATAAAACAGCATTTAGAGAAGGCCTCAAATCCTTGTTCGCCTCTCTCGTAAGTATTCTGGCAGGATTGGTAATTGGTATCGTTATTATGCTGATCCTGGCTTTAAGTAACCCGGATATTGAGATTTATCAGGTATTTGAAGGAGCTTCTTATCTGATCGTAGGTCCCTTTTCAGGGTCTCACTGGCAGGTAAATGTAGGAAATATGATTTTCTACGCCACACCTCTTACCATGTGTGGTCTGTCTGTCGCCATAGCCTTTAAAACAGGACTTTTCAACATCGGTGCTGCAGGTCAGTTCCTTATGGGCACCCTGGTATCCCTTTCCATCGCACTTAACATTGATAATTCCGCCAACAGACCACTCGGCATATTAATCTGGATTCTGGCTCTCCTCTGCGGCACAATGGCAGGCGCAGCCTGGGGCAGCATCCCCGGATTTTTCAAGGCGATTTTCGGCGTAAATGAAGTTATCGTATGTATTATGACCAACTGGATTGCCGCCAATATCACCAGCTGGGTATTCAGTACCCAGAAGCATCTGCAGGCAGTGGGAAAAGGTGGCTATCTTATCACTACAGCCGCTACAGGAAACGGCACCCCGAATCTGGGCTTCGATGCGGTTTTCGGTAATGCTTATATCGATATAGGTATCATAATTGCTGTTCTGGTGGCAGTGGCTATCTATATAATCCTTAACAAGACCACCTTCGGCTATGAGCTTAAGGCCTGTGGCTTCAATAAGGATGCAGCCAGATATGCAGGTATGAATGAGAAAAGAAACATCGTGCTGTCCATGGCTATTGCGGGCGGTCTGGCAGGTCTGGGCGGTGCCCTTTACTACCTGAACCCCGGCATCGAATTCAACTTTAATGCAGCATATATGAAGCTTCCGGATTACGGCTTTAACGGTATTCCTGCGGCTCTCCTGGCATCCTCCAATCCGCTTGGCACGGTATTTTCTTCTGTTTTCATAAGATACCTGGCTATGGGCGGTGAAAAAATGGTATCTGCCGGCTTTAACAGATATGTTGCAGATATTATCGTAGCGCTTATTATCTACTTTGCGGGCTTTGCAAATCTGTTCAGAGGCATTATTGCAAATAGAAAAAAGAATGAAAAGGAGGGCAAATAAATGCAGGTAACTGAAATAGTTCTTATCATTCAGAAAACTCTTATGTATGCGGTGCCGTTGCTTATCGTAGCCCTCGCAGGCTGTTTCTCGGAGCGAAGCGGTGTTATCAATCTGGCTCTGGAAGGTGAAATGATTTTCGGCGCCTTTTGCGGAGCTATTGTGGGAATTTTCTTTGCAAATCATAATATTTTGCTGGATCATCCTCAGGTAATTTATATTATTCTGATGGCGGTAGGTGCTGTCAGCGGCGCTATTTATTCCCTGCTCCTAAGCTTCTCGGCAATTCACCTGAAGGCAGACCAGACTATCGGCGGTACAGCTCTCAATATGCTGGCCCCTGCCCTGGTGAATACAGTAGGCCTCGCCTTCTTCAATCAGGAAAAACTGGTAATGCCGGCCAACTTCAAGAGCTACGCCATTAAAAACCCGGATGTAAGCCCATTTTTACAGATTTTCATCGATAAGGCATACATCTCTACTTATATCGTAATCGCTATTTTCATCCTGCTTTCTATCTGGATGTACAAGACCAAGACAGGCCTTCGCATGCGTTCCTGTGGCGAGCACCCACAGGCAGCGGCTTCTGCAGGTATCAGCGTTTTCAAAATGAGATACCTGGGCGTGACCATAAGCGGTGCTCTGGCAGGCTTGGGCGGATATGTTTATATCGCTACCACGGCAGCGGCTACAGCAGACAGCAATGTGGCTGGCATGGGCTTTTTGGCTCTGGCTATCATGATTTTCGGCAACTGGAACCCTCTCTGGATAGCTCTCGGAGCCCTGCTTTTCGGCTTCCTTAAGTGCGTAGGTGCTGTTTCCGGCGGTATTGAAATTCTGCAGAAAATCAACATGCCTATGTATTTCTACAACATCATCCCTTACTTCGTAGTACTGGTAGTGCTGGCCTTCACAGCCGGCAAGTCCGGATGTCCGAAGGCTGAGGGTATTGCTTACGATAAGGGACAGAGATAAAAAAGACACGCTAATGGAAATGGAAGAAAAAAGTGGAAAAAGCAGATATTATTAAAGACTTGAAGGATTATAGTGCAGATAAGGTGTCTCTTAGTGAAGCATATCTTACCAATGCATTGGCTTTGGAAACAGAATATCTGCTTTCCTTTGATATGGATAAATGGCTGGCGGGTTTTCGCGAGACCGCAGGACAGGATATGAAGGGCAAGGACAGGTATTCGGGATGGGAGGATTCGCTTATCGCGGGCCATTCCTTCGGGCATTTTATCAGTGCCTGTTCCTATGCGTATCTGAGCCCGGACCTGTCGACAGAGGACAGAGACAGATTTTTTAACAATTTAAAATACATAGTGGATGAGCTCAAAGTCTGTCAGGATAACACGAAGGGCAAGCCTGGATTTATATGGTGCGCCACTATTGTGGATCCGGAAAATCCTGAAATCCAGTTTGACAACGTGGAAAAGGGAAGGACCAACATCATTACTGAGGCCTGGGTGCCCTGGTACACCATGCATAAAATCCTACAGGGGCTTATCGATGTGTACGTGAACACCGGCTATGAGCCGGCAAAGCAGGTGGCAGTGGCGCTGGGCGACTGGGTACATGACAGGGTAACTGCCTGGACAGAGGAGATACGCACCCGCACTCTGGCTACCGAATACGGCGGCATGAATGACTGCATGTACGACCTTTATCATATTACCGGTGATGAAAAATATGCTGTCGCCGCACACAGGTTTGACGAAGAAACACTGTTTGAAAAGGTGCTTTCCGGCCGGGAAAACGCTCTTAATAATCTGCACGCCAATACGACAATTCCGAAATTTGTAGGCGCCATGAAGCGCTATATCTATCTGGACGGTCAGAATATAAATGGTGAAAAAGTGGATGCCGCGCGCTATCTGGACTACTGCAGGTCCTTTTTTACCATGGTACGGGACAAGCATACCTATATCACGGGCGGCAACAGCGAGTGGGAGCATTTCGGAGAGGATGCTGTGCTGGATAAAGAGCGCACCAACTGTAATAATGAGACCTGCAATACCTACAATATGCTGAAGCTCTGTAAGCTTCTTTTCATGAAGACCGGTGAGAAAAAATATGCGGATTTTTATGAAAATACCTATATAAACGCTATTTTGTCCTCCCAAAACCCGGAGACCGGCATGACCATGTACTTTCAGCCTATGGCTACCGGCTATTTTAAGGTGTACAGTACCCCATACACAAAATTCTGGTGCTGTACCGGGACCGGTATGGAGAATTTTACCCGACTGGGCGACGCTATATATTTTACAAAGGATGACAATATCCTTGTAAATATGTATCTGAGCTCAAGTGTCTCGGGAGCCGGCCTCACGCTTAAGCAGGAATCAAGGGTGCTATCAGGTGGCGGTACGAGCTTTACAGTGATTGCTACCGAGGAAAACGAAGCGAAGGCCGTACTCAGATTCCGCATACCTGACTGGGCAGCGGGGGATATGAGCATTAATCTTAACGGCAGGGCATACAGCTACGAGGAAAAGGGTGGCTACGCATGTGTAGCAGAGGCCTTCAAAAAAGGTGACATTATCACTGTGGACATTCCTATGAAGCTCACGGCCTATTCACTGCCTGACAATGAAGCTGCCATCGGCTTTAAATACGGCCCGTTGGTGCTTTCCGCAGGCCTGGGTACGGAAAACATGAGAACTACTACCACGGGCGTTATTGTTACCATCCCACAGGATAAGGTAGTGGATAACGAAAACATCATTTTGCCCCAGGGAGTGACCAGAGACACATTTATCCATAATCTCGATGATTACTTTACGCAGGATAAAATGAGCTTTGAGCTTAAAGGTACTGATCTGGTTTTCACCCCACATTATACTAAGTATAAGGAACGCTACGGCATATACTTCTACTTTGTGACAGCAGATGAAGCAAAGGCGGATTCAGAGGGGAAAAGACCGAGCGCCGATACCGTAATTGACACTGTGCAGCCGGGATATGGCCAGTATGAAAATGATGAGCTCCATGATATGAAGGACGAAGGCTCAGTAGGCGTGACCAATGACGGCACATATAGATATGCTACTGAAAATGGCAGCTTTACCTATAATTTTTCTGTAGAAAAAGGCAAGGATAATTACCTTTCCATGACACTTCGCCAGGCTGATAATGGAAAGACGCTGAAGATTACTGCATCCGGACAGACGCTCTTTGAAGATAAGTTGGATTATATGGGAAAAGAAGACAGCTACACCTTAAGAGTCAGTATCCCTGTATCCATAACTGAAATGGCAGAAAAAAGGAAAGCCAATGGCAGTAGCTATGATGTAATTCCGGTGACCTTCAGCGGTAGTGATGGCAAAGAATCCGCGAAAGTATGCAATTTTATCTATATGATTACCTCTGTGTGCGAAGGAAAATGCGGTATCCGTTAGTGTAGTAATAAACGCTCCTAAGGGACTTACAAAATAAAATAACTCGTAACCAAGGCTCGGTGCTGATGCCTCGATTACGAGTTTTTTATTGGCTGTACTACAGCCCCTTTCATTTGGATTACGATATTACTCCCTTCCCTCAGGAAGCTTTTTAATAATTCTGTTATAAACGGATATGAAGAAGATGCTGGTGACTATAAAGGACATAATCTCAGCGATGGGGAATGCCCACCATACAGCTACTACATTTCCGGTAAGAGACAGCAGGTATGCTGCCGGAAGCAGCACCACAATCTGACGCATAATCGATACCACCAGACTGTAGACAGCGCGGTTCAGCGCCTGGAATACAGTACCTACGATGATGCAGTACCAGGCTACCAGATAGTGGATACCGATGATACGAAGTGCCGGTACACCCATAGCCATAACATTTTTGTTGGCATCAAAAATATTAAGTAGCAGGCCCGGTGCCAGCTCGAAGGCCAAAAAGCCTACGAAAAGAATGATTCCGGACAGGGTCAGACTGAACTTGATGGTCTTAATCATGCGCTTTCTTTGCTCAGCACCATAGCAGTAAGCAATAATAGGTGCGATAGCATTGTTCATACCAAATACCGGCATGAAGAAAAAGCTTTGAAGCTTGTAATACACGCCAAATACCGAGATAGCATCGGCAGTGAAATTGTAGAGAATTTTATTCATAGCGTAGTTCATAATGCTGCCTACGGACTGCATGATGATAGATGGGAAGCCTACCGCATAGATGGTGCCGATGGTGCGTGCATCAGGACGGAAGCCCTTAAGGCTCAAGGAAATCTCATGATTTACGCGGATATTCAGGATAAATCCCACACAGGCGGCCACACTCTGACCGATTACTGTAGCCACAGCAGCACCCGCAATGCCCATTTCCGGCAGTCCCAAAAGACCGAAAATCAGAATGGGATCCAAGATAATATTGGTCACAGCACCGCTTATCTGGCTGATCATGCTGTACATAGTCTTACCGGTAGAGGACAGGAGGCGTTCGAAATACATCTGCATGAAAAGTCCCAGAGAAAGCGCCATGACAATGGTCAGATATATGGTAGCCAGGTCTGCAATAGGTGCGTCCTCCGCCTTTTCCATAATGCTGTAGGAAAAAGGCTTTACGATGGTGAAGGCCAGTACGATAAATACCAGCCAGCTGCAAATATACAGGAAAAAGCCATTGGCAGCGGCCCTGTTGACCTTGTCGAATCTTTTTTCACCAAGGGATCTGGAAAGAAGGGCATTGATACCTACGCCGGTACCTGCGCCCACCGCGATAAGCAGCGTCTGCAGAGGGAAAGCCATGGACACCGCACTTAAGGCGGCATCAGAGTAACGTGAAACGAATATAGAGTCCACGATATTGTAAAGTGCCTGTACCAGCATGGATACCATCATGGGCAGAGCCATGTTGATAACCAGTTTTTTTACAGGCATAACGCCCATTTTATTTTCCTGAAGGTTTGTATTTTTATTTGCTGTTTCGTCCATATATAGGTCTCCTGTCTAAAATATCACTATTTATAGTCACTTTAAAAGCAATCAAATACTGCCGTAAGCATATTTATGCTCATAGAAAAAGCCTTGGAAAGCTTCACCAAGGCAAAAAAAAAATCGTAGCGTTATTTTAGCATGCAAAAGGAAAAAAAGTCAAGAAAAAACCTTCCGAACCCGGGCCCGGAAGGTTTAGAAATCCAAATTTTATGAAAAAGATTAAGACTTAATCCTCTACGTATAAAAAGCGTCTGAAGGTAGGAATTCTTAACAGAAGAACAGCACCAACCAGTACCAGTACAAGCTCAGGAAGCATGTAAGCGCCATTGTAAGCAAGGCTGTAGAGAGGAACATTGTCAGCAGGGAAGCCCGGCCACAGTTCGAATGCCCAGCTGGCATAAGCGATAACACCTGCCAGGAAGTGAGAAAGGAATCTCAATACACAAACCAGACCGATAGCGATGAGGCTGGCCTTTTTGGTAAGGTCCTTTTCCTTTACGTACAGCAGAATGATAAGAACTGTAAAAATAACGGCCAGTGCGGTAACAATAATTACAGCTACAGGCTTATCTGCAAATGCCTTGTTGAAAAGCAGGACGCTGGTAGTGGCGGCAGCAACGAGAAGTACTGCCATACAGCATCCGAGCGCCTTGCTGCTTACTACCTTTTTGAAAACGGTATTGAGAAGTCCTGTGAGGCCGAGCACGGAGAAAGCTACGACGTAATCGAAAGCAATGCTGGCAGCGAGACCTACTCCTGTAAGCCCCCAGCCGAGGAGACCGTCCAATGCAATTCCGAAGCCCAGCTGAATGAGAGCATAGACTATAGAAGCAAACATTCCGTTTTTGCTACCTCTCTTTATGGAGTAGAGGCAGATAGGGAGCATGGAAACAAGTGTAATAGAGCCACCCCATGGGAACTGGAAGAACTTGACAAAGCTTAAGGCTGTTGCAAGTGCAACCATAATTGCGCCTTCCACGAGGGCAAGTGTTTTAGAACTGGAATTCATAAAAAAACCTCCTATATGTGCATAGGAGGTCAATATACCAAAAAGAAAAATCTGCTTTCTTACGCCGGTATTATCCGGATCAAGTATAAGGGTCGACGAAATCGACTCTCAGCAAATGCGCCCCTAGCACAAAATCAATATTAAATTCAAGACGAGTATACCTTAATTTACCGGAATGTCAATGGGGAGTTTATATTTTTTTTAGATTCAGTTAAAACAATCGCAGTATATATACGCTTCTCCGGGGGCCCGGTGGCTGTAGATGTATTCCAGCATGCGGACCTGGCTGCTTTTGTCCTGAGGGTTGGAGTCGTTGTGGCTCAGATAAAGGTAGGGCTCCGGCCGTTCCTTTAAGACCTTTATAGTCTGGCTAAGCAAAGACGTGTTGTAGCAGACATGCCCGTCTTTTCTGAAGGAGTAGGTGGCATCGCCCAGAAAGGCCGTGTCGAAAGCTGCCAGTGCCAGGCAGCCCTTCTCATGACTGGATGGAATGGGAAAAATAGTGACGCAGCCTATGGTCACGGCTTCGGTAACTACAATCAGACGCTCTGCCGGAAGGATGCCGGAAAGCTTCTTTGCAGTCAGGCCTCCACAGTAGACTTTGTCCTCAGGAAGAAGCGTGAGCCTCCCCATATTTTCCATGTGATCTCCGTGAAAATGGGAGATTACGAAGGCTCTGGGGCCGGGAATCGCATTGATTTTCCGAAGGGCTTCATCTGTTCTGCCCACATCAAAAATCCAGGTAAAATCGCTGTCCTTTATGAAAATTACATCTGCGGAAAGAGGCTCCTTGGAAGGGGGAATTCTGCTTATTTTATTATTGGTGTCAAATGTGCTCATGCTTGTCTTTGCCTATAAAAAAGGGTATAATTTATGTAGGAGAAAGGTTAAAATTCTGACCTATATAAGGGGGTAATTTATGACGCTGTCTGAGAAAACAGAAGAATTGCAGCATTTTATCGACAGGTCCTCACGCATCGTATTTTTCGGTGGTGCCGGAGTCAGTACGGAAAG
This sequence comes from Lachnospiraceae bacterium, assembly GCA_045641825.1. Classification (GTDB taxonomy): domain Bacteria; phylum Bacillota; class Clostridia; order Lachnospirales; family Lachnospiraceae; genus RGIG3528. The sequence goes on along the minus strand of JAZUHR010000021.1, from coordinate 6,995 downwards.
CGGTATCCCGGACTTTCGAAGCACTGACGGACTATATCATCAGCACTATAAGTATCCCCCGGAGACCATCCTGAGTCACAGCTTTTTTATGCAGAAGACCGGGGATTTCTTTGATTTTTACAGGGATAAAATGAATGCCCTGGAGGCCCTGCCCAATATCACTCATAAGGCTCTGGCTGCGCTGGAGGAGAAGGGAAAGCTCCTGTCGGTGGTGACCCAGAATATCGACGGCCTTCACCAGAAGGCAGGCAGCAAGGCTGTACGTGAGCTGCATGGCTCTACTATGCGTAATTACTGTATGCAGTGCGGCAAATTCCACGGGCCTGAGGCTGTCTTTAAGAGCAGCGGCATCCCCAGATGCGAGTGCGGCGGTATCATAAAGCCGGACGTAGTGCTCTACGAGGAGGGGCTGGATGATAAGACCGTGAATGACGCTCTGGCGGATATTTCCACAGCGGACACCCTGATTATCGGAGGCACCTCTCTGGCTGTCTATCCGGCAGCGGGCTTTATCAGATATTTCCGCGGGGAAAATCTGGTGCTTATCAATAAAAGCGCCACACCCTATGATAACAATGCAGACCTGCTGATTACAGCAGGCCTGGGAGAAGTCTTTAAGGCTATTAAAATCTGAGATTTGCAGCCACTTGCAAATATTACTTTGGAATTCAGACAGTACCAAAACTGTCATAATACAGACAATCTTTTTGGCATTTTCCGGTCAGAAGCTTATCACAGGGAATCATCTTGTGGTGGGCTTCTGATTCATTTTGATAGCGGTTGATACGCTTTCTGGTATAGCCTATGTAGGCGAAGTTATTTTCCTTGCCCGGAATCATGGCGGCGCAACTGTTGATCCAGACCACATTGCAGTAGTCGTGAGCGCAGAGATCGAAGGACATCTTGAAGTCGTAGGCGCCGGTGGAGTAGGCCGGGATAATCAGCATGGTCAGCATGAAACCACGCATGATACGCTCCATGTATCTGGTGGTCAGGAAGTCCTTACAGATAAGGACGGAAAAGCGCCCTATGCCTTCGTAGTGGAAGACGGATATAAGGCCAAAGCCCAGAATATCCTCCATGTATTCCCCGTGGTCACAGTTCATGACATAGGGATTCTGCTTGTGCTGACGGGCCATGATATGACCATGGCGGTCCAGAATGGAGCAGACATTTATGTGTTCACCGAAAAAGGTGGGGAGAACTATCATGGCAGGGAGATTTTCCTGCTCCTCCGGGGACAGCTCTTTTATACGGTCCACAATGTAGCCCTCGGTCTCATTGTTGCTTAACATTTCCGGGAAAACTACGATTTCAGCCTCATTTTCTCCGGCTTCCCTGATTTTATCCCAGATAAGTTTGTTGAAAGAGTCTTTCTCATTTTCATGATAATCCAGAGAAAAGACCTGGAGATCCTCGCTTTTATGGAATCTGATATCAAAATTAGGCCTGCAGGAAAGAGGGGAAGCGGCCACCTTTAAAAGTCCGGTCTCATCAAAGTGCCTAAAGAATCCCTTGGGAATAAAGATATGCTCGTCTACCACGTTTTCATTGGTATTATCATCCTCGATGACCATAAGATGAGTCAGGTAATTATCCAGACGCCTGTAGGAGAAGGACTGACGGCTCTTTCTGGCCCACACACAGGTACATCTGGGCAAAAGCTCAATGCCGGTCTGGGCACGATTGGTATTCAGCTCGTGAGTGGTATTTTTGCTCTGAAGTACTGCCAGTTCATCCTGCAAAATATAGTAAAGTATGGAATCCAGAGCCTGAATCAGACGCATAATGCAGTTTTTATCGTCCACTGCCATAAGAGCGCTGGCAAAGCCTGAAAGCTGAGCCAGAAAATCAGGAGTGATATCCGATTCCAGAATGGGCATAAAGTGGCCCTCCATATTGAGCTGAAGAGGAGTGTTGGCCTGGATGAAATCCTCGATACGTGACTTTTCTTCAGCAGATATGCAGGAATAGCGCACCAGATAGTTTTTCGCATGGGTACGCACGATGTAGGAACAGATTTCAGCTAAAATATTGTAGATTTCTACCTTACCAGAGATGACCGTCTCCATAGTCTTCAGATTCCTCCGCCAGTTTGTTGATAGACAAATCGCCGTATGCCCAACAGAAGCAGAAAATCTGGGCGCGGGCAGACATTTTTTGGGTTTTCAAAAGATTCTTAACTTCATTTTTGGTGTACCATTTGGCCTCTATCTCTTCAAAAACGGAGTCGGAAGGCCGGATATCGCCGGCTACCACCGCAAGTACTACCGAAGTGGTCTCATTGGTGAGGCCTACCGCATTAAAGCTGCTTTTCAGGCGGACCAGACGCTTTTTCATAGTGAGGCCCGTCTCCTCGGCGAGCTCTCTGGCAGCGGCTTCTGTAGGAGTTTCACCCTCGTCTATCATACCGGAGGGGAAATTGTAGACCCAGTCGCCCAGTGCCATACGGAATTCGCGACTCAGAATTATGCGCTCATTGTCCTCGGAAATACCGATGACCAGAACCGTTTTACTGGTCCAGGTCCTTAAATCGTCCAGTGACGATATATTCAGGTCGCGGCTAACCATTTCATATTTTTTAGGTCGGCTATCCTCTGTCTCGTACTGTAAATTGTAACGGCACAAATGGCCGGATTCGAATACCTTTTCAATTGATTTGAATTTCATGCTTTTGCCTCCTTAAAACCAGGCTTACCGCTATAGTATAAGACCTGAATCTTTAGCGCGCAAGTGATTTAAGGGGGGTTTTTCTTATTTTTAAAAGAAAATACGGGGAATTCGTAAAAAACATTGACGGTGGACAGCGCATATACTATATTTATCGTGGTGCAAAAAGCACGAGAGGGGGATTTTTATGATATTTTCAAAGAAGCTTTTGCCGGGGCTATTTGACGGCAATATGAAAGAGCAGGACGGCATTGTTTTTGGCACATTTCACGGCTTTGATGTCCTGATGACACGTAATGTTACATCGGGAAATCAGACTGTTATGAGGGTACGCGTGAATGCTGCCAATGATGATGAAAATGCCACAGGTCTGGCAGAGTACATGACCAGTCTTAAGCTTTCGGAAAAATTTGTGGCTACAGCTGAGGTAGACGGCAAGTCGGTAATGATGTCAGTCTATATCAACACTACCGCCAAGAAGCAGATTGCAAGACTCAATGAAATTCTAGGTAAGGTAGTAGAATACCTGGAGATGGGCGGTTATCGCAGCGGATGCAGCCTTTGCGGTACACCGGGACAGGATGAATTCGGTAATAGAGCTCTGGCGAAGTATATTGTTGACGGCAGCGCATACGCTCTTTGCCCTGAATGTGCAGAGAAACTTAAGCAGAGTCTGGATCTGAATGCCAAGGATGCCAAGAACACAAAGAGCAATCTGGCTCCGGGTATCGTCGGAGCGCTTATAGGAGCTGCTATCGGCGGAGTTGTATGGGTACTGATAGGTCTTCTGGGATATATTGCGGGTATTGCAGGCTTTGCTATCGTTGCCCTGTCTATCTGGGGCTACGGAAAGCTGGGTAAGGTAGTGGATGTAAAGGGCGTCGTTGTGTGTATTATCGCCTCCGTCGTTATGCTTTACCTGTCCAATCACATTCTCTGGAGCATCAGCCTCTATGAGGAGCTGAAGGAATACTATGACATTACCTTCTTTGACGCATACAGGGCTTTACACAGTGTATTATCTGAGATTGGTGCAGAGGTTGACTTCTGGCGTGACTTCGCCATCGGCTTTTTCTTTACTGTACTGGCTTCCGTAGGTACTCTTATAAGGACCTTCCGTGCCAGCACCGGTGCATACACATTCAGAAAAATCGATTAATTTAAGAAAATTAAAGTCGTATCTTAAGAAAAATTCAATAATTAGATATTGACATCCAATAATTTTGGATTTATATTATAGCCGAAAAGAGCCGTTCGCGAAATGGTGCTTTCGGCTATTTTTTTCGGGTTGGGTGCGGGTATATCCATAGGCGTGTATTAAGAAAGGAGTTTGCCGTGAATACTGACGTACCGATAATAAATCCATTTAAGGTATATGTGGAGGTGAATGTGAAGTTCTATCCGGACGGGCGCGTTACTCCCCTTACCATTATCTGGAGGGATGGGAAGATATTTAATATTGATAAGGTGGTGGACGTGCGCAGGGCGGCAGCGAAGAGAGGCGGTGGCTTTGGCATGCGCTACACCTGTGTAATCGAAGGGCATAACAGTTTTCTTTTTTACGAGGGAAATAATCTCTGGTTTGTGGAATCCAAGTAGAAAATTACCGGTAAAATGGCGCAGTATAGGCACTTTACAGCTTTTCGTAAAATTTTTAATGTTTTTCGTTAAAAAGTTGTTGACAAACGTTTCGACAGGGTGTATATTGACAGTCGTAAAGAGTTTATCGATAAACATTAAAAACTATTCACAAAACATTAAGAGAAAATGAAAAGAACTTGTAAAGGAGTAAAGTTATGAAAGAGAACGCTATTAAGAAAATCAACACTATGGGTAAGGTGGCAGGCATCCTGGTTATTATTGCGAGAGTGTTTGTATGCATCGGGTTTGCAGGCTGCATCATCGGTATGATCGCACTGGCAGTGCTGCCGGAGAATTTTGTTTCCATTAGGACCAAGGCTGATGTATCTGTTGTGGTAGACATGGAAGCTGTGAATGTTAAGTTTGATGATGCAGAGCGCTCAGAGATTCAGAAGCAGCTGCAAAGCGAAAATTTCAATGGTAATTTCCAGATTAACGGCCAGAATTTCGGTGAAGCCAAGGTGCAGCTGGATGGCAATAAATTCCTGGTAGATGCCGGAGGTCAGGTAAATAACCTTTCACTTAAGAAGCTTATCGGAGTTATCGCTGTGGCAGCTGTGAATACAGTATGTGCCTTCATCACCCTCCTCTTTGCCGGCTTCCTTTGTAAGGCCTTCAAGGAGTGCCGGTCTCCTTTTGAAGAGAAGGTGATTAAGAGCATGAGAAATCTCGCTTTTGCTATTATTCCATGGGTATTTATGTCATCCCTGTCTGAGAGTATAGCTACTGCATTTTTCACAGGTGTTTTCACAGGCGGCAATGCCAATATCCGTCTTGAGCCGGATTTCTCCGTAGTATTTGCGGTAGTTCTGGTATTTGGTCTTACATACATTTTCAAGTATGGTGCTATACTCCAGCAGGAGTCTGACGAGACATTATAATGGCGGAGGTGCAGCATGGGCAAAATTATACTTAGACTGGATCGCGTTATGGCTGACCGCAAAATGAGCCTGAATGAGCTCTCCGACCGGGTAGGGGTATCCAATGTAAATCTGTCGAAAATGAAGACAGGCAAAATCAGCGCCATCAGATTTTCCACATTGGAGGCCATCTGTGAAGCGCTGAATTGCCAGCCGGGCGACATATTGGAGTATGACCCGAACGGAATCAGCGAGATCACGGCAGAAGAATAGAAGAATCAGGACTGCAGAAGGCTGTAATAACTTATTATGAGGTGACCGGAATGTTCAGAGAGATGAGAAGAAAGCCACAGGCCCTGTCTCAGGAGGAGATGGTGGAGCTGCTTACAAAGGAGAATAGAGGCGTATTGTCGGTTCAGGGTGATGACGGCTATCCATATGGCATACCACTTAATCACTACTACGATGAAGAGACACATAGACTGCTTTTCCACGGGAGCAGGATAGGGCATAGGGTGGACGCCATAAAGAATAATCCCAAGGTGTCCTACTGTGTCTATGGCCAGGAATTCCAGAAGGAGGGCGACTGGGCCAAGTATGTTAAGAGCGTGGTGATTTTCGGTCAGGCGAAGGTAGTGGAGGACATGGAGGAAATCATTATGTGTACCCGCAAAATTGCTTCGAAATTCCCCTGCCCACCGGAGTACGTGGAGTACGAGGTTCAAAATGACGCATCATCAGTCCTTTGCTTTTCGGTGGATATAGAGTACATGACCGGAAAGCTGGTGCACGAGGCATAGTACAGAAATTGCTGTACCGGACTTTACATGTACCAGATTTTTTACAAAGAGATATGGACAAAAGAGCAGGACAAGAAGTAAAATATAGGACGTAACTTTTGAAGGGAGGTGTTCAGATGATAGACGTAAATAAGATGACTATTATTGAACTTAAGGAATATGTGAATAACCTGACCAATGAGGAATTCGAGAAATTTGAGAAGGAAGTGGATCTCTCGGACTTCGATGCTGATTTGGAGCCTATAATGCTGCTTACATCCAGCAGATTATATGACTATCTGAAATACAGAGATCAGGACAAAATGACAGTTGAGATGTAAAAAGACAAATTTAGCGAATTTCACCCCAAATGCCCCAAACGGTATTTGGGGTATTTTTTTAAAAGAACATAGTTATAAAAAAAGTTGCTAATGGGCTAAAAATCGGATATTATAATAATAAAAACGTTTTTGTTCTGGTGGTTTATAATGGGAATTGGCATCGAGAAAATTAGTTTTGGTAAGTATTTTGAAAATTGTAGAGTAAAACGGGAAATCACCATAGAAGAGTTATCAGATGGGTTGTGCGACTACTCAATGATTACGAAGATAGAAAGTGGTGAAAGATTCGCTGCAATGCTTTTAAGGGATCGACTCATAGAAAGAATAGGAGAAACCTCTGAAGAGTATGAAAAAATAGTCAAAAACAGCGAGTACTTCAAGTGGAAGAGAAGAAAAGACATAATAACCAAGCTAAAGGATAATACATATGGAGAAGCAGAAAAATTATTAGAGGATTATAAAAATTATATTGGGGAAGGTGCTCTTGAAGAACAGTTTTGCCTGGATATTGAGGCTATGATTGCCAAGGGAAGTGGCAAAGAGGTAGAAGTATTATTAAAAAAGGCTCTGGAAAAAACTGTTGTGATGGATTCGAATGGTCTAGTGATTACTAAGCGATTGGCTCCCAGAGAAATTAATATAATTATTGAATTTTCACTGAGACAATCTAAGAATATAAGAAAAAAACAGCTTGAAAGATTATT
>JAZUHR010000020.1:0-5957 GCA_045641825.1 Lachnospiraceae bacterium | reverse complement strand
CAAGTCTTTCAGCTTCTTCTTCCTTAGCCTGGGCAATTCTTGCTGCCTCCGCCTTCTCAGCCTCACGTCTAGCCTGATTTTCCTTAGCCTTCTGAGCCTTCAAAGCCTCCAGATTATCATTCTTGGACACATAGCTGCCGCGCATCAATCTGTTATCACCCTCATCTGAAGAAATAAGAACTCCATTGATAGTGTGATTACCGTTACGGCTCTGATTATTCGGTCTCTTCTGACCGTTCTGCGGACCATCCATCATACGACGCTGGCCGTTGTTATTGTTATTATTTGGTCTTCTGTCCTGAGGGCCATCCAGCATTCTGCGAACAGGCTGTCCCTGATTCTGCTGAGGCTTATTCCCCATTCTTCTGTCCTGTGGACCGTCAAGCATCTGACGAACAGGCTGACCCTGACGGGAAAGTGGCTGACGCATCTGTGGCTGCTGTCCCTGTGGTCTCTGCATAGGCTGTCCCTGACGCATCTGCGGCTGCTGTACCTGTGGCTTCTGAACCGGTGCAGTCTTCTGAACAGGCTCACTTTTCTGTACCGGCTCATTTTTCTGAGCAGGTGCTTCCTTTTCTGCTACAGGCTCTGCCTTCTTCTCAGCAGGCTTGTTTGTCTCCTTGGAAAAATGCTTTTTTACCATATCAATCTCTGCATCTTCGATGGATGACATATGATTTGCAATAGACACATTTTTCTCTTTGAGGAATTCAACAACATCCTTAGACTGAATGCCAATCTCCTTTGATAATTCGTATATCTTAACTTTTGCCATTAATTAGCTTCCTCCAAAAATTTACTTAAGCGATGATTTTCTTGATAAGAGCCTTGCTTAAGCCCTCATCCGTAACTGCAACAGAAGATCTTTCAGCTTTCCCTATTGCGCGTCCTAAGCCCTCCTTGGTACCCATTTCATAAATAGGCACTTTGTAAAATTTGCATTTGTCATTAAAAAGTTTCTTTGTGTTATCGGAAGCATCAAGAGGCACTATGCATAAAAATGCGCTGCCGTTCTTTATTGCTTCCAGTGTCTGAAATTCTCCGCTTTGCAGTTTGCCTGCTTTTTTACAAATACCAAGCAAAGAATAGACGCTTGTGGCCTTTAAGTCGTCTGTCAATTACTCATCTCCTTAAGTAATGCATCATAAACCTCTTCGGGAATAGTGATTTCCAATGCCCTGTCCAGAGCCTTGGATTTTCTTGCTTTTTTAAAACATTCTGCATTGTCGCAGAGATATGCTCCTCTACCGTTCTGCTTCCCTGTCTTATCCACAAGTACATTTCCCTCAGGGGTTCTGAGCACTCTTATCAGTTCTTTTTTTGCTTTGGAAGTATTACATCCCAAGCATTTCCGTAAGGGCACTCTTTTTTCTGCCATATATTAAAATTCCTCCGGTGTGCTTGCAGCACTGCCATCTGCCTGTGACTCTGACTTGATATCAATCTTATATCCTGTAAGCTTTGCTGCAAGTCTTGCATTCTGACCCTCACGGCCGATAGCAAGTGAAAGCTGGTAATCAGGTACGATAACCTTGGCCATCTTGTTCTCTACATCAACGGTAACAGAAACAACCTTGGCAGGGCTCAAAGAATTCTCAATGAGAACGGCAGGATCGTCATTCCATACAATGATATCAATCTTCTCGCCATGAAGCTCCTCAACGATAGCGTTTACTCTGGCACCGTTAACACCTACGCAAGCACCTACAGGATCTACATTCTCATCATGTGAAAGAACTGCAAGCTTAGTTCTCTGACCTGCTTCTCTGGAAATGGACTTAATCTCAACTATACCCTCAGCGATTTCAGTAACCTCTTCCTCGAAAAGTCTCTTAACAAGCTCCGGATGTGTACGGGAAACTGCTACCTTAGGGCCTCTGCTGTCATCAAGCACCTTGGTAACATAGAGCTTAACTCGCTCGTCCTTATAGAATTCCTCACCCTTAATCTGCTCATTAACAGGAAGAATTGTCTCGATCTTACCCAGGGAAACAACAATATTGTAATTACCCTTCTCAGGATCCTGGAATCTCTTGATGATACCTGTTACGATATCCTTTTCTCTCATGGAGTAACTGGAGAAAAGAGCATGTCTCTCTTCCTCACGAATCTTCTGAACGATAACCTGCTTAGCCTTCTGTGCTGCGATACGTCCGAAATCCTTAGGTGTTACTTCGATGCTGACAATGTCGCCAACCTCATAATGTTTCTTAAAACGGATGCAGGCATCGGATACAGAAATCTGTGTTACCTCATCCTCAACCTCTTCTACTACTTCCTTCTCGGCAAAAACCTTGTAGATACCGGTATTTCTGTCGATGCTAACCTTGACATTGTCTGCTTTACCGAACTCATTCTTGCATGCTGTTACCAAAGAATTCTCGATAGCCTCAAGCATAATGTCCTTTCCGATTCCTTTGTCCTTCTCAAGAAGATCAAGCGCTAAGATAAGCTCGCTTCCTGATTCAGCCTCAGCCGCTGCTGCCTTTTTCTTTCTTGCTGCTGCCATTTTTAATTCCTCCTATACGTCTTTTTATTTTTGAAAAATAGAAAACTGATTTTGATTACCGGCTAAAAATGAACTGCCAGATTAATTTTTGCTATATTGGCTCTTTCAAAAGCCACCAAAGTCTCATCCTCAAGGGAAATTGTGATGGTTGTATCGGAAAAATCTTCCAGATATCCCGAAAATTCCTTCTGTGAATCCTGCTCCTTAAAAAGCTTAACCTCTACTTCGCATCCGATTGACTGCTGTAAATGTCTGTCTTTTTTAAGGGTGCGTCCAAGCCCCGGTGAAGAAACCTCGAAGATATAAGAATCATCAATATAATCCTCACGATCCAGAATTTCATTCATACGACGGCTAAGTGCCTCACATTCATTAATCGAGATACCACCTTCTTTATCGGCATAAATTCTAAGGTAATTAGTGCCGGCTTCCTTTACATACTCAACATCGTAAAGGGAAAGTCCCATTTCGTCGATTAAAGGCTGTACGAAATTCTCGGTCTTCTTCACATATTCGTCTCTTTTAGCCATTCATTACTCCTTTACAAAAGTGAAAGAGTGGATTCGCACCCACTCTTTCCTAACTAGTCAATATAACCAATGATTATTAAAACACTTTTTTCGGTATATGTCAACAAATTTTAAGAAAAAACCGGGTTAAATGCCATTTTTTTAACATAAAACTTGTTTTTCTTATACAAGTGACTTAGAAAGTGCATCAAGCTCCTGAACATGTGCGAGTACATCGGAAACCATTGAAAGATTTTCATTCATGTATTCATCGATGAGATTGGATTCCGCATTGACCTCCTGTGAAAGTGCCGATACGGATGTGGTAGACTCAACGATAGCCTTATTGGCTTCCTTAAGGGCAATAACCGCCTTCTTAAGTTCTGCTGTCGCTGTATCAATATGTACTGTTGAGCCTGTAATAGTCTCAAATGTCTCGGAAGTCTTAGTAATACCTTCGATCTCCGAACGATTATTCTCGAGAAGTGTATTGGTAGCGTTAATTACTACATTCACCTGAGAAGTAATCGTAGCAAGAAGCTCGGAAATATTCTTGGTAGCATCCTGTGTCTGCTTGGACAAATTACTGATTTCGGTAGCAACTACAGAGAAGCCTCTTCCTGCCTCTCCTGCTCTGGCAGCCTCAATGGAAGCATTAAGTGCGAGAAGATTTGTCTTGGAAGAAATATTTGAAATAATATCGATAATATGTCCCATAGACTCAGCCTGATTGGAAAGGGTATCCAAAGCACCGGATACAGTCTCTCCCACTTCTGCAGCTTCAAGTCCACCCTCAGCCAGCTTCTTAACCATGAGATTGTTCTCTTTAATAAGCCCTGCTGTAGCATTCACATTATCAGAAATCTCATCGGTAGAACCTGTAACAAAATCGATTCTTTCCTGAATCTCGGTAGTTTCCTTAATCTGATTCGTCATCGTATTTGCACATTCCGAGATACCGTGATTAACCTGATCCATGGAATTTTTCGCTTTAGAAGTATTATCTTCAAGTCTGTCCATAAGGGTAACCACTTCCGAAATTCCGGAGGAAAGATTGGCAACAGTCACCTTAATTTTCTCAGTCTGTTCTACGATTTCCGCCTTGGAAGCATCTACTTCGGCAATTTTTCTGTCAGCACTCTTCTTAAAAAGATTGGCAACAAGGGCTGCAAACACAGAGAAAACGAGAATAAGTGCTACAGTAATCTCGGATTCCTGAATAAATGTGCCCATCTCTTCCGGAGCCACACCACCACTTGCAAATTTAAAAATCAGATATGCAACTATTAAAACAAATACAATAGCATCAATGATAATATTGAATCTGATATCAGCAAAAGCAACTACAAGTACCAGGAGCGGAACGCCGTACACGAAATCCAAAGGTGTCTGTGAAAGAAATACAAGTACTCCGTAGAACAAAATAAAGCAGCCTACCGTGTACCACTTAATCACCGGTGAATCCAGTCTCTTCTTTGCTATTACCCTATATCCCACGTAACACACCAAGGTCATAACAAGCATAAACAGAATAAAGCCGAGACTTCTGTTGCCCTTAACCATTTCCAAAAAATAAGCAACATCAAGCACCAGCATTTCAATACAAATAAGTCTGGCAACTAGTTTATTCTGATTGGCAAGATCAATATTCATACGAACACCTACCCATAATATTTTATTATGAATATACTATCATTTATTGCAAGGACTTCCCATAAAAAAAGCATAAAATAGGTATAAAAAAAAGGCATTTTTTAAGAAAATGCCCTTTTATACTTGAATTTTATTTATTTTATCTGTGAAGCCATAACTTCCTTGGCTTTTGCAATAGCGTCACCAATCTTAGAAGCATCCTTGCCTCCGGCCTGAGCCATATTAGGACGTCCGCCGCCGCCACCGCCAAGAATCGGAGCTACTTCCTTAATCAGGTTGCCTGCATGTGCGCCGCGGGCAACAGCATCATCTGTAGCCATGGCTACCAGAGACACCTTACCACCAGCATTAGATACAAGAAGAATAAATGCTGTACCAAGCTTTGTCTTAAAGTCGTCTCCCAGGGTCTTAAGCGCATTAGGATCAGCGTCTGCGATTTCAAGAGCCAGAGTCTTTACTCCGTTTACATCAACAGCCTGTGAAAGTGCATCTCCTGCCGCATTACTTGCAAGTTTATTCTTAAGCTTCTCGTTCTCAGACTTAAGTGCCTTAATCTCATCAAGAAGAGCCGCAATCTTATTGGCAACATCTGAAGGAGCACATTTAGCTTTCTCTGCTGCTGAGAAAAGCTCAGCCTCCTCCTTCTTGTAATAATCCAGAACAGCTCCACCTGTAATAGCTTCAATACGACGAACACCTGCAGAAACAGATGACTCGGAAAGAATCTTGAAGGACTGAATATCTGCTGTATTAGCTACATGAGTACCACCGCAAAGCTCCTTGCTGAAATCACCCATAGATACTACTCTTACGGTATCACCATACTTTTCACCGAAAAGAGCCATAGCGCCGGTCTTCTTCGCTTCTTCAATGGACATAACATCGGTAACGATAGGAAGACCTGCTGTAATCTTTTCGTTAACGATTTTTTCAACTTTTGCTATTTCTTCAGCCGTCATAGCACTTGAATAGCTAAAGTCAAATCTGGTTCTCTCTGTATCCTGGCTGCTGCCCTTCTGATGAACACTGTCACCGAATACCTGCTGCAATGCACCCTGAAGAAGGTGGGTAGCGGAATGGTTTTTGCTGGTAGCCATTCTGTCTGCTTCATTTACCTGAAGCTTTACTTTATCGCCGGTCTTTAAGTTTCCCTTAACAACAGTACCGATATGTCCGATTCTGCCATTCGGAATTTTTACTGTCTCTGAAACAGCAAATTCAGCTGAAGCAGTGGAAATAACACCGTTATCACCCTTCTGACCACCCATGGTAGCATAGAAAGGAGT
>JAZUHR010000019.1:0-23299 GCA_045641825.1 Lachnospiraceae bacterium | reverse complement strand
GTCAACCTGACGAAATGAGTGTTCCGTACCGCTTGCATAAGAGTTACATACCAATAAAAAGTTCGGAAGCTTCACAGCCTGCAGATGCAAGTGGCGAGCCAAAGGTGCGAGCGTAGCACAGCACCGGAAATTATTCTTTAGTTTTTAGGCACTACCTTGATTTTCACCTTGGAGTTCAAGCCGTAAAAATCAGGGGCCTCTTTAAGCTTGTTGGCCATATCGCCTTCAGGTACCACGAGCTCACGAAGCTTTTCACAGCCCATAAAGGCCCCTCTGCCGATATCCTGGATATCCTTTGACAGCACCATGGTATGAAGCTCCGTGCAGTTTGCAAAGGCTCCGAAGCCTATCTTGGTCACATGATCCGGCAGGGTAAAGGTACCGACAATATTGCTTCCGGCATAAGCCTCGTCGCCTATCTCGTTGATGTAGACTCTCGGATATACCTTGGATTTGGTATCCACATACCCGCTTGCAGGCAGAGTACTGATCTCAGTGGCAGCGATAACTCTGCCGTATTCCATATTGATGATGCAGTTCTGATAACTGCAGTAAACTTCATTTTTCGGATCCACCACTACTTCTTTTAGCGCCGTACAGCCTGTGAGGATACCGTACTCATTTACCTGACTGTCGGATACTGTGCCCTCTATATAGCGGACAGATGCCGGGATGTAGAGTTTTTCCAAGGCTGTCATATTATTAAGAGCCTGCCAGCCTATATAATAAAGCCCCTCAGGGAAAACTATCTCTTTTACCAGGTCATTTCCCATAAAGGCATACCTGCATATTCCCTTAACAGGTTCACCGTTATTGGCAGAGGGTATGGTCATTATCCAATTAAGTTTATTATCATAACTCTTCACATACCAGCCCTGAGTCTCCAGGCCCCCGAAGCCCACTCCGTAGCTGGGCCTTTCAAAAGTAAAATCAAGGGCCGTTGTGGGGGGGTAAGGTGTAGGTGTCGCGCTGGGTGTGGCTGAAGGTGTCGCTGTCGGTGTAAGACTGGGGGTCGCCGTGGGTGTGGCCGTAGGCACCGGTGTCTTGGTCGGCATAGGTGTTATGGTAGGTGTCGGCGTAATGGTCGGCGAAATCGTCGGCGTCGGGAGAGGCGTCATAGTGGCGGTGGGACTGGCAGTAGGGCTGCTGGTGGGCGTAGGCGTCTCTGTGGGTAGAGGAGTATTTGTGCTCGTAGGTGTCGGGCTTATCTGCGGGTCTCCGGTCATCTTATAGTTATAGTAATGATCGAAGCAGTAGCCATCCATATTCACCGGCTTATAACACAAGGGCAAGGAGCACACCGGTGTTTCGTTGGTAATCGGCTCCTCCTTCTTTTTTCCGCAAGCTATGACAGGCAGCATCAGCGCTATCAAAAGCCACAGGCATATTCTTTTTTCCGTTAAATTCTTCTTCATATTATCCCCAAACAACCTATTTTGCCATTATAAATCCTATATATGCCACCATTGTACTCTATTTACCGCCCTTGTGCTATTAAAGAAATATAAACTATTCCCCTATTTTACTGGAAAAATCACCATAAAAATGCTAAAATCCCAGAAAGATTAATCTTTCGAGGAAAAATATGAATCCCATCGGACATTTTCGTACAATCACAAAACACAGACACATGGTGATAGCTCTTTGTTTTCGTGCCGGCATAGGCTGGCAGGGACTGGGGCATGACCTGTCCAAATACAGCCCTACGGAGTTTATTCCGGGTGCCAAGTTCTATTCCGGCGAGCACTCTCCCATTCGTGACGAGCGTAAAAAAAAGGGCCTGAGCATGGCCTGGATGCATCACAAGGGCCGCAATCGCCATCATTACGAGTACTGGGTGGATATGAATCCCGATACGAAAAAATACGGCCCCGTACCCATGCCGGATAATTATATAAAGGAGATGCTTTGCGACCGCATCGCCGCATCCAAGGTCTACCTAGGCGCCAAATACACCGATCGATCTCCTCTGGAGTACAATGAACGCGAGCGGGTGCACTGGGAGATTCACCCCGAGACTGCTGCCAAGATTATTTTTCTGCTGAACATGGTGGCTGAAAAAGGCGAGAGCGCCACACTTAACTATCTTCGTACCCACAAAAAAATTGAACCTTCCAAATAATACCAGTCGAGAAAAACAGCGCAGATAGCTTTAGACATCTGCGCTGTTTTTGTCGATTTTTGTATGCGTATTACATATTTGTATAAGAGCCTTCAGGCGGGAACTCCATAATAAGTGCTGCAATGATGTAAATCAGCAGGCCGGAACCCATTCCAAGTGCCAGAAGCACCACAATAAGTCTTACCAGTGTAGCATCGCATTCCAAGTAGTCAGCGAGACCTCCGCATACTCCGCAAAGCTTCTTGTTTACTCTTGATTTGTACAATTTCTTCTTTCCCATTTTTCCTCCTTCTTGCCAAATCGGCAGGTTTTATCTTGTTAAAATTATAACACAATTTTAGATAAATAAAAACGTTTTATTAGCAAAATAACTTAATTTAATTCGCTTTTTTTATCAAAAAAATGAAAATTATATCTTGCAAAAAATCGAAAAGCGTATATACTATGTTTATAGTTTTTGAAACAAGTTTCGATATGAATTGCAATATATATTTTATATCATTTTATTTCATTCTTAATCAGCTTACAAGTATTTTTTTCATTTTCCCTTACAAACAAAATGCCGGTTTCTTTTGAAGCCGGCATTTTGTTTCATAATATATTCAGAACACTTTGTTCTGTGTTATCTGTATTATCTGTATTATCTGTACTAACTTAATACCTCTTCACGAATCTTGAAGATTTTTGGCATACCGTTTTCCATTCGAATTACGTTTTCTCCCTGAATAAGAGGCAGGAAGTACTTGAAGGCCTTATCAGACACATTGCAGCCATCCTCTGTAATCCATTTTGCGGGGAAGTCCTTTTCCTTATTGGCTACCTCACAGGCAGGAACAGAAACTACGTCCACGATGTAAGGAGCATCGGAAATACGGTTAAAGGCCATCATCACACCGTTTTCACCCTTAAGTGCCGCCGCAACACCCTTGCCGCCGATAAGGGCCGCCTCATCTATATCAGTCTTGGAGCAGATATGAGAGCTGCAGCGCTGCATTACATTCAGTTCAATGGAACGCACCTTACAGCCAATTTTGTCACGGATAAGAATTTCCAACTGCTTGCCGATACCGGACAGCTGAATATGGCCGAAATTATCCACTTCGGTACCTCTGAAGTTATCATCCTCCAGAATAATTCCCTCAGATACGGCAACGATAACAGCCTTGTGCTTGGCCATCTCCCTTCGCACGTCCTGTAAAAATTTTTCACGGGAGAATTCACCCTCCGGTAAGTATATAAGGTGGGGAGCATTCTCTCCGTTTGCACGAAGAACACAGGTGGATGCAGTAAGCCAGCCTGCATTTCTTCCCATGATTTCAATGATTGTTACCGAAGGAATACTGTACACGCTGGAGTCGCAGATAATCTCCTGGACGGTGCAGGCAACATACTTTGCCGCAGAGCCGAAGCCGGGAGTGTGATCCGTCGCGCAAAGGTCATTATCGATAGTCTTGGGGATGCCTATAACCTTGAGGTCTATATCATGCTTTTTCACGTAATCGGAAAGCTTCATTACGGTATCCATGGAGTCATTGCCGCCTATGTAGAAAAAAGCCTTGATATCATGTCTTCTGAAGCAATCAATTATCTTTTCATAGACAGAAGAATCCTTTTCTTCGGAGGGAAGCTTGAAACGGCAGCTGCCAAGTACAGTAGACGGAGTCTGCTTAAGAAGCTCCATGTCGGAGTTCTTGACTATGTATCTCTTAAGGTTAATCAGTTTATCATTGATAATACCTTCAATACCGTTAATCGAGCCGAAAATCGCGTCAATTTCAGGATGCTTGCAGGCTTCATCATATACCCCCACCAGAGAGGCATTAATAGCTGCGGTAGGGCCGCCGGACTGTGCTACAGCAATATTCATTTCAAATTCCTTTCCTTGGTCTGCACCGTGGGTAACTGCAACAAATATTAAGTGAAAACTTAACGAAATATTACTTGGCAATAATACCTTAGAAGAGATAAATTGTAAAGGCACATGGATTATTAGATTTGCTTATGCTATTTATAACCCTCTATATTTAAGTGGATTCTATAACACAATACAGTCATATCGTATAATTTTGTCTCTCACATCGTAGGATGGTTTACGTCCTGCCAGAAAGGGAGCCTTGATAGGCCTTTTGATTATTATCTTTGAAGGACCTGCCAGTACAGCCGCTGCCAGCAGTTCTTCTTCATCTGTGCATGGTGCCTCCAGAGTATGAATCAACTGGAACTTTTTCTTTACCAGTGCTGACTTCTGCCGCTCCGGAAACATGGGATCCAGCAAAATCACATCCGGGCGATAGTCAAGCCCTTGCATAGCCTTTATGCTGTCCTCTTCCACAAGCTCCATATTGGCAGCTATAAGCGCCGTAGCAGGGTCCGCCTTTGCTCTCTCCAAGCTATCTCTGAGGAGAGCCGCTATGACCGGATTCCTCTCGTACATCTTAACAGTAAAGCCGTAGGCCGCCAGGAGAAAAGATTCCTCTCCCATTCCGGCTGTCGCATCCAAAAGAATCGGGTGCTCCGGTCCATTCTTCATGCGTGCTGCCTTCACCACCAGCTCTGCTCCTATAGTATGCTTTTGTGTACGACGAAGAAGGTGGGAGAAATCTCCCACCATAATCTGTCCATCCCTTGATAATCCAAGGCCCTTTTCTGTTTGTATTAATTCTGCGTCCAATTTATATCCTGTTTCTACTTCGGATTTATATCCTGTTTCTGTGTCTGATTTACATCCGTCCATTACAAAGAAAAAGCATCGATACGCTTAATTTCTTCTGCCGAAAATTCAGTATTGTTTATAGCACCTAAATTTTCCAAAATCTGTTCAGGCTTGGAGGCTCCGATAAGTGCCGAGGTCACTGCATCATCTCTAAGTACCCAGGCCAGCGCCATCTGTGCCAGGCTCTGCCCCCGCTCCTTGGCCATATCGTTCAACACCCTGATTTTCTCAATGTTATGAGGATTGGTCGCATCGCCTTCGTGCAGATATCGACCGTCTGTAACCACTCTGGAGTCAGCCGGAATTCCATTTACATATTTCCCGGTAAGCAGGCCCTGAGCCAGTGGACAGAAAGCCACCAGACCAATGCCGTTCTTATACAGATAATCCTTGGTGCCGTTTCTCTCAATCTTCCTGTCAAAAATATTGTAGCGAAGCTGATTTACGATAAAGGGCGTCCCCAGCTTTCTGAAGATTTTAACTGCTGCATCGCATTCCTCTTTATTGTACTTGGATAATCCTATATAAAGCGCCTTACCCGATCTAACGATACCGTCCAGTGCCATACAGGTCTCCAGGAGCGGCGTATCAGGGTCCGGATGATGATGGTAAAAAATGTCCACATAGTCCAGCCCCATGCGCTTTAAACTCTGATCCAGTGAGGCCACCAGGTATTTCTTCCCGCCCATATCTCCGTAGGGGCCCGGCCACATGGTATAGCCTGCCTTGGTGGAAATACAGAGCTCATCTCTGTAGCCGGCCAGCTCGTTTTTAAGAATTTTCCCCAAATTGGCCTCAGCAGCTCCCGGCTTCGGCCCATAATTATTGGCCAGGTCAAAATGGCAGATACCGTTGTCAAAAGCGGTCTCCACGATTTTCACCATGTTGTCATAGTCGGCATTTTCACCGAAATTATGCCAAAAGCCCAGAGAAAGGGGCGGCAAGAGCAATCCGCTTTTACCGCTTCTTCTGTATTTCGGAGTATCATATCTATGGGGATCGGCTGAATACATACTTATATCCTTTCCTTCTTTACTTCGTAAAATCCGTAAGAACCCTTACCGTTTCTCTTTATCTGATAAAGAACGCTGTCTGCCATCTCCACCAGTTCCGTCACATCGTTTACTACAGAGCTGTCAGGCACAATACCTATGGAAATCGACATGAATTCACCTGCCAGTGTGGGAATGGTGGCGGCCATGGAAAGAATTCCCTCAGCCTTTCTTTTTGCAATAGTTTTGCTGGTGGTTCCCTTTACGAAAAAGATAAATTCGTCACCGCCGTAGCGTCCTACCACGTCACAGTCTCTGAAAAGGATCTTCATTCCGTCTGCCAGGCTGCATATAGCCTGATCGCCAAACACGTGTCCATGAGTATCATTTATAGCCTTGAAATTGTCAATGTCAAGAATAGCAAAAATGCCCTTTTCGCCCTTGTTCATATAGTTCTGGATTCTCATCAGTGACGCCTGATGATTTAAAAGTCCCGTCATCAAATCCCTGCTGGAATCTTCCCTGTAGGCAGCCACTTCCTCTTCAATACGTTTCTCACGAAGTATAGCCTCTTCTTTATAACGGTTCATATCAGACAAGGCCACATTATGCTTGGCTACACCGTTTTCGTCCAGGGTAAGTACTCCCGCATCGTACATCCATCGAAGCTTATTCTCCGCGTCCTTTACTCTGTACTCGCAGTAATAGTTCTTGCTATCGCTGGTCTGATTGGCAATACTCTTAAGAACCTTTTCCCGGTCTTCTTCATATATAAACTCCAGAAAGGAATTATTATAGGCTTCTCTGAATTCCCGCTCGTTATTATAGCCCAAAAGCCTTGTAATTCCCTTGCTTACATACTCGAAATGCTGTGTTTCATCCGCCACATATCTGAAGGTACCGATAGGAAGATTATCCAGATAATTCTCATGAACCTCCATATCAATAAGTTCTGCTCTGCCCATAACTCTGACTACATGCCCATCGTCATCACAAAAGGCCGTAAAATAGTACCTAACATGGCTGAACACACCATCCTGAGTGATGGCACGCACATTGAGGGAGGTGTAGTCATTAGGCCCTGTTATACTCTTTATAGCCGCTATATAACGATCAACGTCATCCGGATGTACCCAGTTTCTCTCCTTTAACTTTTCCAGATAGTTCTGGGCGGTACGCTCACGGTATTCACCACTCTCCGACCTCACAGATACCATCATTTCATCACTGTCCGGATTGTACTCGTACAGAACGATACCCGGCACTTCCAGTATTACCTGCAGCTTCTTTTCATATCTTCTCTTGTCCATCTGGTCGCGCTGCAGGCGCTCCATCTTATGTCGCAGTTTCACTTCTCCGGTGATGTCTGCGATTTCACAGAAAAACATATCTGTACAGTCAGGTCTTTCCAGATATCTGAGCTTTACAAAAACATATTTTTTCATTCTGACAGAATAAAGCTCACCTGAAATAATGCCATCCGTTTTAGCCTTCTCCGCCATTTTTCTTAAGGTTTTTCTGGTGTTTTCCGTAAATACATTAAAAAGATTAGCCCTGTGATTCTCCAATTGCTCGCGGTCGCTCTCTAAGACCTCCACGAAGCTGTCATTGGCCACCACAGTCTGCATCTCACTGCCATTATATTCCAGCAAGGCTGCGCTTCCCATGCAGTGATTAAAGATAAAATAGCCGGCGCTGGTTCTGTCAAAAAGTTCCTCAGCATTAAACAAGGCGTCTGCCCTGTTATGATTACGCATATCATAAATACTGCTGTTAAGTAACAGTGCTTCAAATTCCGCCACCGGCATCGGCTTGGAAAAATAGAAGCCCTGAGCCATGAGGCAGCCTATATTTTTAAGGAACTCCGCCTGGGCGGAATTTTCCACGCCCTCAGCAATTACCTTCATATCCAGGGTATGAGCCATTTTTACAATAGCATTAATGATATTTCCGCTTCTCTTATTTTCATCGGTCTCTTTAAGAAAGCCCATGTCCAGCTTCAGTACATCCACATAGAGATCGTGCAGAAGATTCAGCGAGGAAAAGCCCGAACCGAAGTCATCCATCTCCACCTTGAAGCCCTCGTCTGCCAGACGATTAACCAGAGCTATCAGAGTCTGAGGATCGTTCATATAAACGCTTTCGGTTATCTCCAGGCGAAGCAGGCTGGGCTCGATATCATACTTTTTAACCAATTCGTTAAAGACTTTCGGCAGGTCATCCTGCTCGATATCTCTTCTGGAGACATTAACAGACAGGGACAGAGTGTGTCCCATTTTCTTCCACTTACTTATAAGTCCGCAAGCTGTTTCCCACACGAAGCGGTCAAGTTCATAGATTCGGCCGGATTCCTCCAGAACCGGTATAAACTGAGCCGGATTCAAAAAACCTTCCGTCTTATGTTTCCATCGGGTCAGACACTCGGCACCTATCATTTCTCCTGAAACCGAATTGTATTGAGGCTGTATATAAACAAGAATGTCGCCATTCTTAATGGCGTCATCAATGTCATTATCAATCATAGCGATATAGTTTTGATTAAATGCTGGATTCATTTTGAGCCGTCCTATTGCAAAATTTCTCTTATCTTATACTAGCATATTGCCGGGTGCATTTTCGGCTTTTTAGCCTTTTTTTACAAATATACTCCAAAATATTTATCGAATTTATAATGCTTAAAGATTAATATTTTAATGAAACTATTTTCGTTATTTTTTCGTATATTTATCCTTGTTTTTTCGTAACTTTCGTTGTATAAAAGCAAGTATAAATCTCACTAAATCACCCTACTAAAAGAAAGGATTTTATTCATGAGAAAATTTGAAGGCTACGAAAAAGGCGTAAACATGGGTGGCTGGCTCTCTCAGTGTGGAACCAACTACAACAAGGACCGCTATGACAATTTCATTACCGAGGAACACTTTAAAATGGCTTCCGAATGGGGACTTGACCACGTTCGCGTACCTGTTGACGCTGAGGTTATCCAGACTGAAGACGGTCAGATGATTGAGGATGGACTTCAGTATGTGGATAAGGCTATTGCCTGGTGCAGAAAGTACAATCTTCACATGATTTTGGACCTCCACAAGGCTCACGGATATGTTTTCGACGACGAAAGCAACTGCAAGTTTTTCTACGATGAGGGGCTGCAGGATATTTTCGTTTACCTCTGGACAGAGCTTGCCAAGCGCTACAGCTGCCACAAGGATATATTGACTCTGGAGCTTTTAAACGAGGTTACTTCCGCTGATTTTACGGATACCTGGAATAAAATGGCCCGTCGTACCATCGAAGCCATCAGAACTGTTGATAAGGACATCCGCATTATGGTTGGCGGTATCTTCAACGGCAGCATCTATGGTCTCACACTTTTAGATGCGCCTTACGATGAAAATATCGTATTTACCTTCCACTGCTACAGCCCTCTGGCTTTCACTCATCAGGGTGCTCCATGGGTCAGCCGTATGCCCCGTGAAAAAGAGAAGTGGACTCTCGCATATCCCGGCACTTACGAGGACTACAGAGTGCGCTCCGCAGAGTTCTTCGGTCATGATTTCGACGGTGAATTCCCTGCCAAATTCACAGGTATGATGAATTCCGAGTATTTTGACAATCTCTTCCAGCCTGCCCTTCAGGTAGCTGAAAAATACAATGTGCCTCTCTATGTAGGCGAATACGGTGTTATTGACCGCGCTGATGTCAAGGATACCATCGCTTGGTACAAGGATATTAATGCAGTATTTAAAAAGTATGGTCTTGCCCGTGCAGCCTGGTCTATGAAGCTTATGGATTTTGGTCTTTCTGATGCCCGTTTTGACAATGACCGTGATGAACTCATTAAGTACCTGTAATTTTACATCGAGTAAATCCGGATAGGAGTCTGTATTTTTACACCCAGTAATTCCGGACAGGAACTTTTAATTTTATTCAGCAATAAAAGAAGCAATAGCCATGGGCAAATCCTCGGGTTATTGCTTCTTTTTAGTTTGTTTTATACGTAGTTTTTTGGTTTGTTTTTATATAATTTTACTTAAGTTCATTAATAGTCTTCCAAAGCTCCGCTACCACGATCGGCTTTGTCAAATGGGCGTTCATGCCGGCAGACAGAGCCGCTCTCTTATCCTCTTCAAAGGCATTGGCGGTCATAGCGACAATAGGTATATTTTTCCTGTATTCATCCGGAAGCTTTCTGATAAGCTTTGTAGCTTCCAGACCGTTCATTCCCGGCATCTGTACATCCATAAGAATTATGTCGATATCTCCGGGCGCGAGATTTTTCACCATTTCCACGGCATCCGCGCCATCATTGGCTGTAGTGACTACTACACCGCCCTCTTTAAGTATTTCGGTAGCGATCTCCCGATTGATGGCATTATCCTCCACCAGAAGCACCTTGACTCCGGGAGCATCGGTATAGACCTTTTCATCGGCAGCCCCGTTCTTTTCGCTGTCTTCAGCCAGGCGTAGCGTCAGGCTTATAATGAATTCTGTTCCCTGTCCCTTCTTACTCTTGACCTCGATATCGCCACCCATTATATCCACGATATTTTTACTTATGGCCATACCCAGACCGGTGCCCTGTATGCCACTGACAGTGGAGTTATTTTCACGGGTAAAGGGCTCAAAAATGTGATTTAAGTAGTCCTCGGCGATACCTATTCCCGTGTCCTTAACATGAATTTCGAAATGCCCGAAGCCTGCTTTTCTGCTGGATTTCTGAGATAGTGTCAGAGTAATTTTTCCACCCTTAGGAGTGAATTTCACCGCATTGCCCAGGCAGTTAATCACCACCTGGTTCAGTCTCAGCCGATCTACATAGACCTCTCTGTTTTCCACCTTGACATCGTATTTCACTTCTATCTTTTTGTCTCTGGCTCCCGGCGCAACTATGTTCAATAGTTCTGTCAGATCTTCTGCCAGATCCACCTTGTTTTCCTCCAGAACAATAGTTCCGGATTCAATTCTGCTCATGTCAAGGACATCGTTTATCAGCTGTAAAAGATGCTTGCCGGAGCCTTGTATTTTTTCCAGGTATTCCAAGGTCTTATCCCTGTCATCCACGTGGCTTTGGGCGAGTGTCGTGTATCCCATAATTGCGTTCATGGGTGTACGTATGTCGTGGCTCATATTGGACAGGAAAACCGTCTTGGCGCGATTGGCTTCGTTGGCCTGCTTCATAGCCTCTAAAAGGGCCTTCCGCTGATTCTCCTCTCCTCTTTTTTCACGGCTTATATCTGTACAAATGTATCTGCACATAAGATGTCCCGTGAAAATATCGTTGAAAAGCAGGGCCTGAACTCTCACATAGCGATCGATTACCGGGTCATAGAACTCACCCATTTCACCGGTTTTACCCTGTTCAAACAGTTTTTTCAGCCCTTCCACGCTGAACAGCCAGGAATTATCCTTTCTGCTTACGGTGATATGCTCATTTTCCACATAGGCCTTGGCCAGAGCCCGCATATTTACCGGCAGAGTCACACCCAGTCTTCCCAGTATGCTTTCGCCGTTTTCAAGCACAATATCTTCGTTTAACACCTCGTCCGTCAGGTCGAAGCTGAAGGTACAAATCGCATTTCTGGCCAGTGCTTCCCTGTACTGGGCCTGTTCCTGGGCAAGTCTGGTGGAAGCCATTACCTGGGAGGTCATATCCTGCACCAGGCTATATACCTTTACGCTTCCATCCGGCATATGTGTGATTTTACCGTAGTCATTTACCCATACCGAATGGCCATCTTTATGTTGTACACGATATTTGAGGTGAAGTGTATCCTTATGGTGATCCAGCCTCTCCACCACCTCGTCATTGATTCTTGTCGCATCATCCGGGTGAACATTATTGGTTACCAGGCCACTTGTTTTTTCTTTAAGTTCCTCAGGTGTATATCCCTGAAGTGCCGCTACAGCCTCGCTTATGTACTCATAAGGGAAGCCCATGTCCAACCTGGTTACCATGATACCTCCTTTAACACCGCCAATCATGGCCTCAAGGCGCCCCATCAAATCCTTATTCTCGATTTCTTCAGTGGTGATATTGGTAAAAGTCCCCATGAAAAGACGAGGTTCGCCACCCTGATAAGTTCTGCATCTCCCGGTACACTCAAACCATTCATACTTTTCGTTTACCGTCTTAATCCTGATTTTATTGGTAAAGTCCTTCTTACCTGCAATTGCAGTAAAAAAGTCGGTAAAAAATATGTCTCTGTCTTCAGGGTGAAGAAGACCAATGAATTCCTCAAAGGCCCCTCTCATTTCTTCATCTCTTTCTTTAGACAGCATCTTCCTGAAATTTTGGGAAAACTGAATTTTTCTTATGTCACCGTTCTCAGCAAAATCCACGTAGAAAAAAGCACTCTCCACCGACTCGGAAGCCATTTCCAGAAGTTCGTAATTAAAATCTGCTCTGGTTACCGCCTCATCCCGAGTCTCCGGCCTCATTTCCAAAGTTTGTGGAGTGTTAATAAGTTTTTGTATTTTTTTCTGAAATTCATCCTGAATTTTCTTTGCATCACGTGTCATACAGCTGTTCTCCTTTGCCGCCGGCTCTCTCTTTCCGCAGGGGTCATAAAATCACCCATTTTCCCACTATCTCATGGTGTAGTATAGCACATGTCTCACTCACGCTTATTTCTTTTTTCTAAAAAAGCGATAATACTTTTAAAAACTTGTGTTTTTTTATACAAAAATACGGTTTTTCGTGTATAATTAACTATATAGGCCCCAAATACCGGGCAAAATACACATAGGAGTTTATTCAATGAGAAAAACAAAAATTATCTGCACCATAGGTCCTGCTTCAGAGAGCGAAGAGGTAATCAAAGCCCTGGCTATGGCCGGCATGAACGTTGCCCGCCTCAATTTTTCCCATGGTTCCCATGAGGAGCACCAAAGAAAAATCGCCCTCATAAAGAAGGTCCGAGAAGACCTTAATCTCCCCATTGCCATCATGCTGGACACAAAGGGTCCTGAATATAGAATCGGCACCTTCAAAACAGGTTCTGCTACTGTTTCCGACGGTCAGTCCTTCACCTTCACTACCGATGACGTGGAAGGCAACGACGGAATCGTATCCGTATCCTATAAAAAACTTCATGAAGAATTAAAGCCAGGCGACACACTCTCCGTCTGCAACGGTATCGTAACCTTCAAGGTAGACAGTGTGGAAGGCCACAACCTTAACTGTACCTGCTTAAACGGCGGTGGTCTCAGTAATAAAAAGAGTATGTCCTTCCCGAATAAGGTCATGTCCGGTCCATACCTTTCCGAGCAGGACAAGGCTGACCTTTTATTCGGTATCTCACAGGATGTAGACTTCGTAGCCGCTTCCTTCGTATCAAAGGCCTCCGATCTCAGGGAACTTCATGATTTCCTGAATGCCAATGGTGGCAACGATATAGACGTTATCGCCAAGATTGAGAACCAGTCAGGCTGCGATAATATCGAGGAAATCTGTGGCCTCTGCGAGGGCGTAATGGTAGCCCGCGGCGACCTGGGCGTAGAGGTGCCTTTCGTAAAGCTTCCCGCTCTCCAGAAGGATCTGATAACCAAGTGTCGTCTGCTGGGTAAGCGAGTAATCACCGCCACCGAGATGCTGGAGTCTATGATTAATAACCCTCGTCCAACCCGTGCGGAAATCTCCGACGGAGCCAATGCCGTATATGACGGCTCTTCAGCCATCATGCTTTCCGGCGAGACCGCTTCCGGAAAATACCCTGTACAGGCCGTAAAGGTCATGGCCGAAATAGCTGAGACCACAGAAAAAGACATCTCCTACGCCAAGCGTTTTGCAGGAGAGCGCATAGAATTCCGTTCAGCCCAGGATGCGGTAAGCCACGCCACCTGTGCCATGGCTATCGATACAGATTCCAAGGCCATCGTAGCCTGCACACGCTCCGGCAGCACAGCCCGCATGATCAGCCGTTTCCGCTGCCCTGTGGATATCGTAGGCCTCACCACTTCTGTCAAGGTATGGCGTAAGCTTTCCCTGAACTGGGGCGTAATGCCTGTTCTGGTACAGCAGTTCCCATCGCTGGAGGTAATGTTCTTCTACGCCTTCAACAAGACTGTGGAGCTTTTCAACCTGCAGGTAGGTGACAGAATAGTCCTTGCCGGCGGCCCTGTGGAAGGTAAGTCAGGCAATACCAATACCATCAAGGTAGAAACTGTTACAGATGAGAATTTCAGAAGATAGATAAAGGCAAGTAGGGAGATAGAAGGAGATAAATGGAGTTCTCCATTTTCTTCGAAAAATGAGGTAACATGGTAAAAACTATAATTCTGGACTCCTTGGACGGAGTCATGAATATCTTCAAAGATCAGCAACTGAATGAAAAAGAAGACCGCTATCGTTCCTCCTTTATTTACAGGGGCATGCCGGATTCTTCCTTCCGACTGCAGACCAGTTTAAAGACCAATTGCGGACCAAAATCGTCACATTTAGAGCAGCACATTCTGCGTAATTTCGCCAAATACGCTGCCCTGGACTCCACAGGAGCCAAGGCTTCCATTTGGGACGAATTGATTATAGGTCAGCACCATGGGCTGCCTACCAGACTTTTAGACTGGACCTACTCTCCTCTCATTGCTCTTCATTTTTCCACCTCGGAAGGTGATCTGAACAATATGAGCCGGCACGACTCCATCCTTTGGAGAATCGATGCTACAGAGATTAATGCTCTTCTCCCCGACAGATATCACGATACGCTAAAGACCAATCACGCCTTCTGTTTCACAGACAAAATGCTGGCCAAATGCGCCAATTCTCTGGAGCAGTACGATGCGGATATGGGAGACCACTCTCTGGTCATTATGGAGCCTTCCTCTTTGGATGAACGTATCATCAGCCAGTACTCCTTTTTCTCAGTAATTCCGGACGGTCTGGATGACATAGAGGATTGGCTGGACAGCCACACCGAAAACAGCGTGAAGTACATAATAAAAGCCGATATCCGCTGGCAGGTACGCGACATGTTGGACGCCATGAATATCAATGAGCGCATTCTTTTCCCCGGTCTCGACGGCCTGTCCGAATGGATAAGAAGATATTATTTTGTTAAGTAGAAGCAAATAAAAGGAGTCCCGGTATTTCGATCGGGACTCCTGATTTTTTTGAGTAAAAAGTTAATCGAGGGGACGACAGCCTACCCGATTATGCAAACACTTTATCTACCGCACCGAGCAGTTCGTCGCGGCTCAGCGGCTTTACCAGGTAGCCCTGCGGGAAAAGTGTAATACATTTTTTGATGGTATCCTTGTCGTTGGCTGCAGTTACGAAGATTACCGGTATCTGAGCATAGTCCTTAAAAGCCATCTGACGAATGGTGGTCAGGAATTCCGGGCCATCCATAACAGGCATTTTAACATCCAGAAGAATCAAATCCGGTTCGCGCTGCTCCAGCATAGCCAGGGCATCCTTCGCGGAGGCCGCCAGCATAACGTTATATCTCTCATGAATGAAGCCGTAGAAGGTCTTCAGGATAATCGGCTCATCATCAATGACCATAACCGTCTTCTTTTCCTGAGTTCCATTGTCCGCCACTGCTCTCTGAGGCTGATATTTACCGGGTTCACAGGTAACAAATTCACCGTTCACCATGTGGTATTCCACACCCGAAACCAGTTTGTTGCTTTTACCCATTTCGCCGATTTTAAAGAAAACATTCTCATGAATCTGACGGTTGGCCATGATAAAACTGCGCTCCAGCATGCGAAGGTCAGGATGTTTGATTTCAATAATGGTATCCGCACCTGCTTCGTTGCCGATTTCATCCGCTATGAATTCATTCTGTGCCTGAGCCTTTCCGCCTACAATAACACCATGCTGGCCGTGAACATGAATGGCATTTCCGGCGCGCAGATTAGACCTCATAACATAGTCGGTCTGAATCGTGTCATCCGCATATACCACACCGTTTTCTATAAACGGGCAGATTATGGTACCCTTAGCCTGAACACAGGCCTGCATATCACCCTTGATACCGCCTCTGATAATGATATCTTCTTCCGAATAAAGGTTGGCCGCTTCTACAGTACCATCTACTTCGATGCGCCCCTTGGCCTTAATGGACACGCCGGTAAGCACGTCGCCTTTGATATGAATGGCCCCTACGAACTCTGTCTGGGTATCTACGCCATATTTGGCATCGCCTTCAATGGTCAGCAGATTTTTTACCACCAGTTCTGTCTTGGACAGAATAACTTCACCTGCCACCTTGGCAAAATAAGTATTATCAATTCTTTCTACACCTTCACCGGCATCGAGTTTTAATTCCACTACAGGTTTCGGTGCAATAACCGTGGAAAAAACAGTATAGCCGAAGGCACCGGATATCGGATGATGATATTCGCAGAGTTTTTCACCGGCCTGGACTTCCACTTTTCTTCGACCATAATACACAGAGCCATCCTCGTTGATAGTGGTCTTGCCCTCCTGTATATTCGTGTTGAAAAAGTAGTCAAAATAACCTGCCTGGGTCTCGCCGGCGGGTTTTCCCTCCGCCAATGTCAACCAGATGCGATAGTCGTTGAAATCAATGAGTTTTTGAATATTATCCTCACGAATTCCAATATTAACACCGGCCTCTGCCAGACGTGACTTGATAACATCAGCAGTAATTTCTTTATCGCCGGGTTCTATGCAGCCCGTTGCGGTCATCATATCTGTTGAAATTTTCAATAAAAACTCGCCTGTCATACTCCTCCTTCAGCGCTGTCCTTGATTGTTTTTCCTGCCACCATTGCCGCTGCTTCTGAATACTGTAAAAGTGATACATGCAGCCTTAATTTGTCAAATTCGTCCTTGAATTCATCCGGAACATTCATGGTCTTCATTTCTTCATCCAGAGCCATGAATTCCATGGTGTCAAAGTTTTCGCCGGCGCTCTTTACACGTTTCAAAAGAGACCTGTATTCGCTCTCGCTGATAACATCTCCCTGCTCCGCGTTGCTGGCAAAGAAGGCTTTGATATTGTCTACAACGCCCTTGTAAAGGGTCATTAACTGTTTAAATTCTTTTTCATCTACGATATTTTCTTCGTTGCCCTTGTGCTCGATAGTACGGGCCAGATGATATACGTCCATGGCTCCAATCATCTTGGATGTACTCTTCAAACCATGTACCTTTGTAACATAGTCTTTTGTATTTTCCGTCTCGAAGAAATGACGAATATCCTGGCTGTTGGTCTCGTAAGCAGTGACATAGGAGTGAAGATTGGATTTAAGACCATCCACATTGATATTGTATTTCTTGGCTTCCTGTCCGCTTACGCCTTCAATGCCCAGATCCCAGTTTTCTTCCTGCTCATCTCCGCCAAAGGCTCCGTCATCATCCAGCATATCTCCGGAGACTTCTTCTATCAGATTCTTCGGAAGCCAACGCTTAAGGGCGCTTATAATTGACGTAACCTGCATAGGCTTACTTACGAAGTCCTGCATTCCGGCCTGCTGGTAAAGGGTCTTAACACCAACTATAGCATTAGCGGTAAGTGCAATTACCGGCACCATGGCATAATATGCATCGTTATATTCTACCGACAGATTTCTGATCTTTTCTGTTGCTTCGATACCATCCATTTCAGGCATCATGTGGTCCATAAAGATGATGTCGTAGTGTTTTTTCTGTACCATCTCTATAGCCTTTGCGCCTGACAGAGCAGAATCGATGCTCATCTGGGTAAATCCGAGAAGAGCCTTCGCAGCATCGATATTCATCTGTACATCGTCTACAATAAGTACTTCGGCATTAGGTGCTCTAAATCTTATACTCTGATTTTCTTTCAGTGCACTTTCTGCTCGGCGCTCAGCAAAATCGCCGATTCCGTTTTTATCGATGGCCACCTGGTCAATGTCAAACCAGAAAGTGGTTCCCTCGCCAAAGGTACTGTCCATCTGTATAGCACTACCCATAGCAGAAAGAGTGAGTTCTACAATACTCATGCCAAGGCCTGTACCCTCAACATGCTTAAAGTGTTCTGTATCAAGTCTGGAGAATTTCTCGAAGAGTTTTTTCTTGTCTTCTTCTCTGATACCACGGCCTGTGTCCTGTACTGTAAAACGCAATTTACACATAGGCGTGTCCACCGACTTCTCCAGTACCTCTGCTTTAAGGGTAACCGAGCCCACATCCGTGTATTTTACGGCATTACTTAAAATATTGGTGAGTATCTGGCGAAGATGGGCTTCATCACCGATAAGAACGCTTGGAATCTCGGAATCTATTTCAGTATTCAGGGTCAGACCTTTTCTCTGAGCCAGAAGTTCAAACATACTGGCCAGATTATCCAGAAGTTCCATACTGGAGTATTCTCTGGACTCTATCTGCAATTGCCCCATCTCAATTTTGGAGATATCCAGAATAGAGTTAATGATGTCCTTAAGATTTTCACCGGCCTCGCGGATATTGATGGCATAGCCTTTTACCTGTTCTTCATTGTCAGGCTCTCTGATAACCGCCTCATTGAAGCCCAGAATAGCATTTAAAGGTGTTCTGATTTCGTGGCTCATATTAGCCAGGAACTGAGTCTTCATGCTGGATGCGTCTTCCAACTGGGCCTGTTTGTAAGTTATTCTAAGCACACTGTCCAAGGCCAAGGAGAAAATATAAATCACCACGCCCACAGTGATAAGTCGGCCGTCCTCGCTGAATTTTCCCTGCATGAACAGATACTTGGCCACCTCCATGATTCCCAGCGGCACGATGGCTATTATTCCAAAAAGAGGAATCAGGCTAAGCTTGTCACCGAATTTGGTGCTGTGATGCATATCTCTTATCTCGGTAATCTGAATATATGCTATGAAAATAAGTTCTGCGCATAACATTACCTGTGTTACTGTAAGCGACGCACTTATGGATACTAATCTGAAGAGGTGGAGACTATTGGCAATAATAAACCAAGCGAGAGGGATAATAGCCGCGATGCGGGCCAGTTTTTTCCCATTCCCTGCCTCTATGGCATAGTAAAAATAAAGTGCTATGGATACAGGCAGCAAAATCAATACTTCGTGCGCCAGTACCAGAGATGACCTGGTGCCATGACCAAGCACCTGCATTATTTCCGTCTCGGTAAATACCCAAAGTCCTACCCCCAATGTAAAGCAACCCAGGCAAAACAGCTCACGGACATTAAACTTCAATAGAAAAGCTCCGCATAACCACAGTGAAAAAATGGTCAAGCTGGCTATAATAAGAACTATGTAGCAAATCAGCGCTGCCATTTTGTTATTAACGTGGCCCAGTACAAAAGAACCACGTTCTCCCAGGAATACCTCTCCGGGCTTACTCAGGTACTTTGATTCGCTGCTGTAGCTCTCAATTACAATTTCCTTACCGGAATACTCCGGCTTCATCTCTACCTCGACGTAGTGTATACCTTCCAAGGTGTACCATTCGTTTTTCACTTCCTCTGCACTGATACGGTCCAGCAATACCTGCCCGTCTACAGAGATTCTAACGAAGGTATGTCTTGCTCTGAAAATCAAATAAATATTATCCGACACCTCCGGCAATGTCCTGCTAAGCGTCATATAACGACTGTTTCCCTTAGGTAATTTACCGGGAAGATTGGTAGTACCACTGGGGCCGTCTTTGTATTCATAATGCCAGTCTGAGGAAATATCAATAGTGGTGCCGCCATTTAAAAGCACCTTTGCGTCCTCATGAGAAAATTTTACGAAGAGCACCCAAAATGCAGTAATTCCCACACAGACAAAAAAGAGAATCACATTCCATTTTTCCTTTAAATAATTTTTAACATCCATGTCTAATATGCCCCCACTGTAAATGAGTATAGTTATACAGCGTTATCATAGCATATATGCTCACACAGATTATAAAAATAGGCGTAAATTAATAATCTTTAGCAAATGTTAATCAATTTACGGCCATTTAGGCCTGTTCCCCACCAAAAGCAGCCAAAAATACCCTCCCTACCGGTCTGAACCGACCGGTAAAGAGGGTCATAGTTTCAAATATAAACCAGCCTAAAATTACTTTGTTAGCAACATTCTGTCATTGGCCATCTCTTCTCCGCTTATGGTGGAGAATTTCCGGAGAAGATCATTAACAGTGAGATTTTTCTTTTCCTCTCCTCTTACGTCCAGCACAATCTGTCCGGCATTCATCATGATAAGTCTGTTACCATGAGTGATGGCATCCTTCATGTTATGGGTAATCATAAGAGTGGTAAGGTTATTCTCGGATACGATTTTATCGGTAAGTTCCAGCACGGTAGCGGCTGTCTTTGGGTCCAGAGCAGCTGTATGCTCGTCCAGTAGCAGGAGCTTTGGCTTTCTCATAGTAGCCATGAGGAGGGTGAGCGCCTGGCGCTGACCGCCCGAAAGCAATGACACTGAAGTAGATAAGCGGTTTTCAAGTCCCAGATTGAACTGAGCCAGCATATTCTTGTACTCTTCTCTCTGCTTGGAGCTGATTCCCCATCTAAGGCCTCTCTTCAAGCCTCTTCTGGAAGCAATGGCCATATTTTCCTCTATCCACATGGTGGAGGCTGTGCCCATCATAGGATCCTGGAAGACACGTCCCAGGAACTTGGCTCTCTTATACTCCGGCAGTCTGGTCACGTCTACTCCATCAATCTCTATTTTCCCATTATCCGGACTATATACACCGGCCACCATATTGAGAAGGGGGGATTTTCCTGCTCCGTTACCACCGATTACGGTTACGAAGTCGCCCTCTAGGAGTTCCAGATTTACGCCGGTAAGTGCTTTTTTCTCGTTGATGGTGCCAGGGTTAAAGGTTTTACTTAAATCCGTTATTTTTAACATTGCGCACCCCCTAATTCTTCTTGACCGCATTCTTAAGGGCATTTCTCCAGTAAGGAATTCCCAGGAATACAGCTACTACAAGTGCTGAAAAAAGCTTCAGGTCGTTGGCCTTTAAGCCCATTCTCATAACCAATGTAAGAACAACATAGTAAAGAATACCGCCAAAAACAGCAGCCAGGAGTCTTAATGCAAAGTTTTTGAAAATCTTGCCAAAAACCACCTCACCGATAATAACGGCAGCCAGGCCGATAACGATTGCACCACGGCCCATATTGATGTCTACATAACCCTGATACTGGGCCAAAAGAGCACCTGCAAAGGCCACGATACCGTTAGATATAATGAGGCCCAGAACCTTGGTAAAGCTGGTATTGATACCATTGGCACGAGCCATATTCTGATTGGCACCAGTCGCTCTAAGGCTTTCACCTATCTCTGTACCGAAGAAAAAGTAGCAAAGAGCGATAAGTACAAGCACCAGAATACCGCTGACCAGAATAGCCTTAGGGATATCTCTCATGGTGAGAAGCAGCTTATAATTGTTGGCAGATACCGGCACATTGGCCTTATCGCCAAGTATTCTTAAGTTGATGGAATAGAGTCCCAGCTGGGTCAGAATTCCGGAAAGAATAGCAGGAATACCGAATTTGGTATGGAAAAGTCCCGTCACCAGTCCGGCTACGCAGCCCGCCGCAATGGCAATAATCATTGCGAATGCAATGGGCATTCCACCGGTCAGGCAAGCCACAAAAACGGCTCCGCCGGTGGCAAGAGTACCATCTACGGAAAGGTCTGCCACATCCAGTATTTTATAAGTAATATACACGCCGATAGCCATGATGCCCCAGATCATACCCTGGCAAACAGCTCCCGGCAAGGAATTTAACAACGCCTGCATGGAATGCTCCTTAATTACTCTTCAATTGCCTTGTAGCTTGAAGGTACCTTGATACCAAATTTTTCACAACGGCTGGGAACATACTCCTTTACAGGTGAAGCATCATACTTAATTTTCATAGTGGAAACATCTGCACCGTTTACAAGAATCTCGTAAGCCATCTTACCTGTCTCATAGCCGATATTGTAGTAGCTGATGGAAAGTGTAGCCACGCCACAACCCTTACAGATACCTTCCTCGCCGGCAACAACAGGAACATTCTTGGCGCTGCATACTGCATCGATAATCTCTGCGTTGGAAGCAGCTGTGTTGTCTGTAGGAATGTAAAGCACATCGCAAGCCTCGCAAGCGGATGTAACGACGATCTGAATATCATTGCTGTCTGCGAAGGTGAACTCCTTGTAAGCGATGCCAAGAGACTTTAAAGACTCCTCGATGACTGTAGCCTGGTACTTGGAATTAGCCTCGGATGAGCAGTAGAGAATACCTACCTGCTTAACACTAGGGAAAAGCTCCTTGATGATGGCAGCCTGCTCTGCAAGAGGTGCCAGGTCGCAGGTACCGGAAACATTGATGCCTGTAGCGCCATTCCAGTTCTTGATTTCAAGAGCGGTAGCGTAGTCTGTGATCGAAGTACCCAGTACAGGAATCTTGGTGGTAGCTGCGGAAGCTGCCTGAAGAGGCGCTGTAGCATTAGCCATAATGAGGTCACAACTGTTAGCCACGAAGTTATTAACGATAGTCGCACAGGTAGCACTGTCACCTGCAGCATTCTGCTCGTCAAAAACCACCTTGTCTCCCAGAAGCTCTGTAAGAGCATCTCTGAAGCCCTTTGTAGCTGCATCCAGAGCAACATGCTGAGTGAGCTGGCAAATGCCTACATTGTAAACGTCGGATTTCTTGCCGCATCCGCCCATCATAAGGCAGCCTGCAAGAAGCGCAACAGACATAACTGCTGCAATTGTTTTCTTGAATTTCATAATATCCTTCCTCCCTTTAAAGCGTCAACGCTTTAGTGTCATAAACAAAAGAAAGTATACTATTAAATTTTTATAAAGTCAAGAAAATAAACGGTCAAAAAAGGGGCATTTTTTACACAAAACGTGTAAATTTCATGCCCCTTTAGTCAATAACGACCCTAATATCCCAAATACTTTAAAAATCCCGACAGTCCCTCGCAGACATCCCGATAGGTCTCATCAAAGTTGTCGGTGTACCACGGATCGGCAATACTCTCACCATGCCGCTTCTCGTCTTCTGCGAAGTCTAGGAGCAGCTTTATTTTTCCCTCCGGGTCTCCATCTGCGATACGCGTCATATTCCGGATATTCGCCCCGTCCATGCCGATCAGATAGTCAAACTCCCGGTAGTCCGCCAAGGTCATTTTCCTCGCCCTGTGCGGCACCACCGCAATCCCCTCCCGGCGCAGCTTGCTCACCGTCCCGTAGTGGGGCGGATTGCCTATCTCCTCAGTGGAAGTAGCAGCGGAGTCGATTTCAAATTGCGACTCTATATGGCGTTCACGCACCATATGCGTAAAAACGCTCTGAGCCATTGTGGAACGGCAGATGTTGCCGTGGCAAATAAAAAGTACTTTAATGGGTGTCATACTTTGCTCCTTTATGCCCCGAAATGCCCCATTTTGCAAGGGTTTCAGGGATTATCGTTATATTTTCTAAAAATGCAAAATGTTGCAAACTATATCAAAATATAGCAAATTGATACTACCGCTTAGTAGTCAAATTAGTAGTCAGTAGTCAAAAACTGACTACTAAGGATTTTTTACTCAAGTG
>JAZUHR010000018.1:0-2419 GCA_045641825.1 Lachnospiraceae bacterium | reverse complement strand
AAAAAAGGGCAAATCTAACAAAAATGTTAGAATTGGCCCTTGTCTTTATTTTCGGTATATCTGATGATAAATCTGCTGCCGTGATCTATAGCTTCTGCGATTATATAACCGCCGTCTTCCTTCACTATGGCCTCTGCCAGTGCCAGTCCTATACCCACGCTGTCCGCCGTAGCCTGCTCTCCCCTGTAAAAACGGTTGAAGGCATTTCTCGCATCTTCATCGCTAATGGACATTCCGTCATTTTCTATGACAATTTCACTGTAGAGCTCATAATTCTTATAGCTGACAGTGACCTGCTTTTCGGCGTGCTCTATGCCATTTTTAAGGATATTGGTGACAGCCTCGGTCTCCCAGTAAGCATCGCAGTTAAGGAGAGTCTTGTCCTCATAGGGACTTATAATTACCTCTATCCCCTTGAGGTCGCAGAGAGCCTTCACGTTCTCATAGGCATTATCGATGATAGTTCTCACATCATTTGCTGCCCTGTGGAACTCTATGGCATTGGCATCGAATCTGGATAGCTTCAGAAGGAGCTGTACCATCTGATTAACCTTGTTCACATCCCTTTTGGCTCTGTTTATGATTACCTGCCGTTTTTCTATGGGCAGCTCCGGATATTCCTCCAGATTTTCCAGGCTTATGGAAAGAGATGTCAGGGGTGTTTTTAGCTGGTGGGATATATCGGACAGGGAGTCCTTAAGACTTTCCTTGTCCTTTTGGGAGTTCTCCGCTGCTTCCTTCAGAGTTATCGCTGTTTTGTACAGCTCATTTTCCAGTATGGAGAGGCTCCCTTCAGAGGAACTGTTCAGGTCAAAATCGTATCTCCCGTCATTTATGTCTGCCAGCTCCCGGGTGATTCTTTTTATGCTGCGCTCGTTCCTTTTTTCCATAAGAATTATTCCGGCAATGGGTAGTCCACCCAGGATAAAAGCCGCTGCCACCACCAGGTAGAGCCCCCTCTGATAGGCCTTGCGGTTTTCTTTTACCGCCGCCTCTGTATCCCGGTCTATACCGAACTTAGCAAAAAAGTCTGCTTTCTCTCCTTCTCTGCTCTCCAAAATATCCATGATTTCGGCAGCTGTGAGTTCCGTCTCCTCTTCTAAAATCAGGCAAAGTTTACTTAGGACACTGTTATAATTTTTCTGATATGTCCTGTACTGCAGGCTGCAAATAAGCAGGGCTGCGCTTACTACCACCGTCATGTACAGGCCCATCAGAATTATTCGTATTTTCTTCTCTTTCCCCTTACTCATGTGTCCCTATCTCGTCTTGCTGTCTACTCTATAGCCCAGGCCTTTCACGGTGGTGATAACGTCTTCTCCCACCTTCTCGCGAATACGCTTCATATATACTGTTACCGTATGATCAAAAACATCGTTTCCGGTAGCCTCCCAGATACAGTCTATCACTGCATTTCTGCTGACCACCTTGTCATGATTCTCGAATAAAAGCCTTAGGATTTTGATTTCCAGGCTGGAAAGCTCTATCTTCTGCCCCTGTCTGCTGACCTCTGATCTGTCCAGGTCGAAGGCGACATCGCCGCAGGTAATGACCGTAGTCGCCTGCTTTCTGGCAAAGACCTTCTTTACTCTCGCCATCAATTCCTTGGTGGAAAAGGGCTTGGTGATGTAGTCCTCTGCTCCCAGTTCCAGGCCCTTTACTATGTCATTTTCTTCGTCTCTGGCTGTGAGAAAAATTACCGGAATGCCCCTTTTACCCAGCTCTTTACCGTAAAAATCAAAGCCGTTACCGTCAGGCAGTGACACATCCAAAAGCACCAGGTTCGGAGATTTTTCCTCTACCAGTTTTGTCGCTTCTTTTAATGTATATGCCACGAATAAATCGTATTCGGTCAGTTCGAAGGATAGTTTCAGTCCTTCCGCAATACCTGTATTATCTTCTACCAAAAGAATCGAATTCATATTTTATCCTAGACAGTTTCATTTTTTATAGTATCAATTATATTGCGTTTATTGATTCTTGCAAGAGAAAATCTGATTATTGCGTACACCAGAACCACTACAAGCAGAGATGTCAGTACCGCTGCCTTCACAGGCGGATTGAACGGAATGCTGAGTTCCACCGTTGTTTCAAATTTCCAGATGCCGAAGGCCCCGGCCATTCCCAGCAAAATCCCCCAGAATAGCGCCTTTACGGTAGTAAATAGTGCTTCCATCAGAGCCATTTCTTCAAACTGTTTTCCTGTCATTCCTATGCTGCGAAGTGTGGCAAAATCACGGGCTCTGAGTTCCATACTGGTGTTCAGGGTATTCACTATATTGGTGATACCGATAAGAGCAATCACGGTAATCAGACCGTAGGCAAAAATAGCCAGCAGAGTAAGCAAGGAGCGGGTCTGTTTGACGTTGGCATCACGATTGTAGATATCAGCCCCGATACCATAGAAGTCGGATCGTAG
>JAZUHR010000017.1:0-2313 GCA_045641825.1 Lachnospiraceae bacterium | reverse complement strand
TTTACATTCTCGGATGTGTCATCACCTACTTCTGCATCGATGGCTGCGATGGCTGCTTCTCTGGCCTCATCCAGCACCTTCTTCTCTGCATTCACTTCCTTAGCCAGTTTGATAGCAGCGATACCTGCATCTCTCTCGGCCTCTACAGTCTCATCTGTTGTGGCTGCATCGATAGCTGCAATAGCATCCTCTGCTGCCTTCTTTACATTCTCTGATGTATCGTCGCCTACTTC
Source organism: Lachnospiraceae bacterium (assembly GCA_045641825.1). Taxonomy (GTDB): domain Bacteria; phylum Bacillota; class Clostridia; order Lachnospirales; family Lachnospiraceae; genus RGIG3528. Next base: position 2,080 of record JAZUHR010000017.1, on the reverse strand, counting down.
GTCTTCAATGGCTTTCTTTGCGGCAGCCTTTACCTCTGCCAGATATACGCTTCCGCCATGAGCAATATTTGCTGTCAAAACGCCATAAGCGTTGTAGTAATTGTCTTTGGTGATAAGGTAATATACCTTATGTTCGCCACTGTACTTAAAGGAGTATGGCTCACTTGTATATGGGCCATCCAGGCTCTCTGCGTATGTTACAGTAGCACCTTCCACATTGGGCTCTACCTTCAACTCATGGAATTTTCCATCATACTGACCGTTAAATTCTGTCTTGGTAGGATTGAACATACCCATTGTCTTTATTGTAGCGCCTTCGCTTACGTAAGAAGCAGGATATGTTGCGGTAGCTGTAACTCTCGCATAAACAGTATAATCTGTCAGAGAGGAAAGACCGGTAAATGTTACATATCCGTTGGCATCAGGCTTTACCCAAGGGCCGTCTGTACCCAATCTGTACTCCTGGCCTTCTACAGCCTTTACCTTAATGCTGTTTGTGGATGTGTAAACATCGTTGATATCAATATCAACAGGTGTATTGGTAGGAACGTCCGGATCCTGAGCGATAGGACGCTCTGCAATATCTACATTTACAGAATCGGAATCCGGTATATCACCTTCACCCTTCTGATAAATAGTAATAGTCTTACCGATAAAATCATAGGTCTTGCCGTTTTTATCAGTTCCGGCCAAAGCAAATGTACCGTTCTCATCGGCTACAAACTCGTATGTCTCGCCGTCGCATGTAACCACGTAAGTAGCTTCAGGTGTTAATTCACCCAGACGCTCTACTTCATAGTCAGGCTTAGCCCCCGGCGGGTCAAAGCTTAAAGAACCGGCTTCAATGAAAACGTATGAATCATAACCACTGTCACCAACGTCGGAAATAGCGATCTTGATTACAACCTTATCGCCCTTATGTACTGCCTTCTGAGCAGAAAAAATGTTGGTTACGCCATCACCGTTGTCATGGCTGGTTATAAAGCTAACGTTCTGTCTGTTGTAATAAATACTGCCCGAATTGTTGCCGGCAGAAAGTCCGTTTTTAATGCTCTTAATGGAAACTTCTTTTCCGTTATCCAAAAGTGCAATATTTTCAAAAGGTCCATCATTTACACTTACAAAAAGACCAAAAATATCATTGTATGTTTCAGGCTGGTCGAACTCACAGGATGCGAATACATAATTGAAATTCAACAGATTTCCTGTTGCTTCCAATTCAAAAGATACTGTGGATGCGGAGCCATTATTATAACTGTGTCCGCCCTTTTGAATCAGCGCCTTCAGGTCAGGGTCTACCGGGCCATGGGCATTATCTGATGTATCAAGTGCAATACCGCTGGCAATTCCAAGTTCATCCATACCATTGGTAAAACGTCTGACACTACCGCTGGAAGTAACATTTTTTACGGTAAGACCGCTACCCAGCAATGAACCGATTAACTCTTCCGCTGTCTTACTTGTGTCAAAAGTGGTTTTAACAGGGGCAGCGTATGCCATTCCCTGCTTCGGCATCAGCGTAATCACCATAGCCATAATAAGCACGAATGAAAATACACGCTTTGCCAGCCCTTTCATGGTTCTTTCCTTCATCAAAGAACTCCTCCTTAAAGTAAATTTGTACTGCTTCTGTATCATTCCTACCCTTTTTATAACAGGGTGCAAATCCCAAAGCAGTAACAATGGTAATATCCTACAAAAAACAGAGTCACAAAGTAGTCACTAAATCGGCTTATTCCTTGAACTTTTCGGGAAGACTTTCTAAAGAAAAAGTAAAACTGTTTTCGGCCTTGAAAAACCCCCTTTTTTTGCCCTATTTTCCAATAAAAAATCCGGCTGGCTCATACTCTGCCAACCGGATTCCATTATTACTTTTTTACTTTATTCCGAGATTAGAACTCTTCTTTCTTTCTGCTCTTTACGTATGCTACTGCCATGGTTCCCAGTACTAAGCAGGTGATTCCAAGGAGGATACCTTTGTGGTCTGCTACGCCTGTTGCTGGAACTGTGGACTTGTCTACATATGCCAGTGCGTATGAGGAGAATCTGTCTGTCTCGAAGGATACTGTATGTGTTGCAG
>JAZUHR010000016.1:0-4816 GCA_045641825.1 Lachnospiraceae bacterium | reverse complement strand
CTCTTTTTAACGAACTCAAAAAATATGTGGATGACAGAATAAATCGGCATGTACTGTCCAGAAGCACCGAGGAGAGCCCGCAGGCCTACAGAGTGCAGCTGAGAGAGACCATAGACACGCTTTACAACACCCCATGCATTTATATGTGGGTACCTTTCAATGAAGGCTGGGGGCAGTTCAATGCCTTGGAAGCTGGCGGGCCCATTAGACACCTCGGTCCTACCAGACTTATCGATCATGCCAGTGGCTGGTTTGATCAGCTGGGCGGCGATTGCAGAAGCCTGCACATTTATTTTACATCCTATATCTTCCATGCGGAAAAGAGCAGAGCGCTGGTACTGTCGGAATTCGGAGGCTACTCCTGTAATGTAAAGGGACACGTGGCCTGCAACGGGGAATACGGCTACAAAAAATTCGGTAATACTACGGAGCTTAATGCTGCCATAAACAAACTTTACGAGAAGGATATAGCGCCGGGACTACCTCATGGTCTGTCAGCGACGGTTTATACTCAGTTGTCGGATATAGAGGAAGAAATAAACGGCCTTCTCACCTATGACAGAAAAGTGATTAAAGCCAGCCCGGATATGGCGACGGAGTTTGACAAATACTTGAATGTATTGTAAAATAAGATGTTGTAAGTGCTTACAGAAAGCACTGAAGAAAGAATGAATTATGGCAAAAACATATACGGTAAGAGCGAAAAAATTAGATAATAAGGGAGCCGGAGTGGTGGAGTTCAACGGTTCACAATTTCCGGTAACGGGCCTCCTCCCCGGTGAAAAGGCTGAAATCAGCCTGACATACGTGAAGGGAGCCAAGACAGCAGCGGGAGCAGAACTTGTGAATGTACTTGAACCTGCTGAGAGCAGATGCAATGTTAAGTGCCCTGTTTACCTTAAGTGCGGTGGCTGCAACATGCTTCACATGAATTATGAGGCTGAGCTTAAGTATAAGCAGGAGAAGGTGACTGCCCTTTTCGGTAAAGATGACCCTTTGATGCTGCCCATTATCGGCTCTGACAGTCCGCTTAATTATCGACATAAGGTATATGAATCCTTCGGTATCAAGAAGGACGGAAGAGGAAGAACAAGCGTGGTTTCCGGCCTCTATGAAGAAAATACCAGAAGTCTGGTGCCTGTTAAGGATTGTATGATTCAGTGCAAGACCGCAAATCAGATTGAGAAGGCTATCAGCAAAATCATGAAGGAAATGGGAACCAGAGCCTGGGACCCTGTGACTCGCACCGGTACACTTCGCCATGTTTACATAAGGGTCTCCAAAAAGACCGGGAAGGCCATGGTAGTACTGGTAACCGGTACCCCGGACTTCAGAGAGAAAAAGCATTTCGCTGAAAGCCTGAAAAAGGCTGTACCTGCAGTCACCACAGTCATTCACAATATAAATGACGATAAAAAGACCGGCATGATTCTGGGGAAAAAGAGCCAGGTGGTGCTGGGAGAGGGCTTTATCACAGACAGCCTCTGCGATAAGACCTTTAAGATTTCCGAGAGGTCCTTTTTCCAGGTAAATCCCATGCAGGCTGAGAAACTGTTCTCGGCGGCTGTTACCATGGCAGGACTTACCGGCAGCGAAAAGGTACTGGATGCTTACTGTGGCACAGGAACCATCGGCATTATAGCAGCGGATTCCGCAGCAAAGGTAGTGGGAGTAGAACTTTCCAAGGATGCAGTTAATGATGCCAAAGGAAATGCAGCGCTGAACGATATTAAGAACATTACCTTCGTAGCAGGAGATGCAGGAGAATATCTGAAGGAATCCGGCGAAAAATTCGATCTGGTATTTATGGATCCGCCCAGATCAGGAAGCGATGAGGCTTTTCTAACGGCTTTATCCCAGGCTAAGCCTGAGAAAATCGTCTACGTATCCTGCAATATAGAGACCCAGAGAAGGGATGTGGATTTCCTTTTGACAAAGGGCTACAAGCTTAAGGCCGTACAGGCGGTAGACATGTTTTCACGTACTGCCGATGTGGAAAATATTTGCCTTCTCACCAGATAAACAATAAATTACGCTGTAGAGGCGAGGAATAAGAAGAGGATAAGAAAATGGTTAACGTACTGGATTATATCGACGGATTACTTAAAAACAGCACACTTGATTGCCCGGCGTGGAATATCGAGAAGATGAGAAGCGGAGAAAAGAGCGGCTGGAACTATATCGACGGCTGCATGATTAAGGCTATTCTCGAAGTGTATTCCATCAAAAAAGACGAAAAATATTTTCAGTTTGCCGAGAATTTTATCGACTACAGAGTAGAGGAGAACGGCCAGATTGAAGGCTACAATCCTGAAAGTTTCAATATCGATAATGTTAATGCGGGAAAGACTCTTTTTGAACTTTTCGAACTGACCGGCAAGGAAAAATACAGACTGGCTATCGACAATATTTATTCTCAGGTAGTGCGTCAGCCTCGTACCAGAGAGGGTAATTTCTGGCATAAGCTGATTTACCCGGGCCAGGTATGGCTGGACGGTCTTTATATGGGGCAGCCATTCTATATGGAGTATGAAACCAAGTTCAACGACAGAAAGAACTACGAGGACATTTTTAAGCAGTTCAGAAATGTCCGTAAGATTATGAGAGACCCACAGACAGGTCTCTACTATCATGCTTATGACTCTTCCAGACAGATGTTCTGGTGCGATAAGGAGACAGGACTTTCACAGAATTTCTGGCTGAGAGCCTTGGGCTGGTACGCTATGGCCCTTCTGGATACTTTGGACAAGTGTAATCCTGTGGGATATGAGAAGGAATATGAGGAGCTTAAAGAGAATTATGTGGAATTCATGACAGATGTCTGCAAGTTCCAGGATGATTCCGGCATGTTCTGGCAGCTGCCGGCATTCAGAGGCTGTGACAGAAATTATCTGGAGACCAGTGGAAGCGCTATTATGGCTTATTCCCTCCTTAAGGGTGTACGTCTGGGCTTTTTACCTGCAGAATTCCGTGAAAAGGGAGAAAAGGCCTTCAATGGCATTTGTGAGAATTATCTGAAGGCTGAAGGAGATCAGATTCATCTGGATAATATTTGTCTGGTGGCAGGACTGGGCGGTAAGCAGATGAGAGACGGCACCTATGAGTATTATATGTCTGAGCCTATTGTAAAGGATGATGCCAAGGGTGTAGGACCCTTCCTGCTGGCATACACAGAGATGTTGAGACTGAATGACTGATTGTAAAATGGGCCTGTTCACGACCTTATAAGTTTTTTCAATTGTGTAATACACAAAAATTACACAATAAAATTCTTTATTTTTTCTAAAATTTATGTTAAAATTGCCCCTGTTATTAGGGGCATTTTTATGTCCCCATGAAAGAGAAAGGTTTTGATTTATGAAAAAGAAAGTTTTATCCCTTATTCTCCTTTTCGCACTGGCTGTTTCAGCATTTGGTTGTGGTAAGGTAAATGTTAAACTGGGCACATACGACGGTATGGTGCTTACAAAGGTTACAGACAAGCAGGTTGAAGATACCATCAGTGGCCTTCTTAAGGATAACGCAGGCTGTATCGTTGTTGACCGCGAGGCCAAGAAGGATGATACAATTAATATGGATTACGAGGGTATCTACTACGGAGATATCTCTATCACAGTTAAGTTTGAACTTGAGAAGGATCGTGACAGTTATTCATTCGTACCCGGTACACTTAACGGTACGGAATTCACACCACTTTTCACAGCAGATGCCAATAATTACGCAAAATTGACACCTTCTGCTACAGCAGCAAGCGGCAGCAATCACTATCTGGATGAGAATGGCGCTATCGTTGTTTCCAACAAGGAGGCTACCAGCCTTACAATTGCCATCAAGGCTGATTTTGTACAGCAGATGGTAGTGAACAAGCTTTCCTTTACCGCTAAGACAAACGGCGTAAAGATTACTTCCATGAAGGTTCTTGCAGTAAGTTCTTCCGCTGATAAGGAATTCAAGGGCGACGAGTCCTACGTAGGCGACGGCAATCTTATTTCTTCCGTATCCTATGAGGCTTTTTCAAATGTTTACGGTGCACCTTTCTCAGGCGGTAAGGCTGAGAAGGCTGATTTGGTTCTGGGCAGCGGCAATTTCATTCCGGGCTTTGAGGATCAGCTTATCGGTCACAAGGCAGGCGATTCCGTTGACGTTAAACTTAGTTTCCCTGCTTCTTACCCTAACAATACCAGACTTGAGAACCAGCCTGTTATTTTCAAGGTAAAGGTTAATGAAGTTAAGGAAGATCCTAAGTTCGATGATGCTTTTGCAAAGTTTATGGAGCAGGAGACAGCTGAGAAGTATCGTCAGTACATCATTGATACCATGAACAACAACTACTTCGAGGAGCAGATTTCCGACAATCTTCTTAAGATTTGTACAGTTAAGAATCTTCCAAAAAAGGAAGTTAAGGAATACAAGGATAATGTTGTAAATTACTATAACAGCATGGCACAGTACTATGCACAGTACTATACAGCTATGGGTATGAGTGTTACTACAGAGGCTGTTCTTCAGAATGTTCTTGGTTTTAAGGATACAGCAGAACTTGAAAAATTCGGTGAGGAGTATGCTACCAATTACCTTTCCATGATGTATATCATTAAGGAAATCGCAACTAAGGAAAACATCACTGTATCTGACGCTGATTACAAGGAAACAGCTCTGGATTACGCTAAAGAGAACGGCTTTGAGTCCATGGATGAGTTCTACGCAGAGAACAAGAACATGACTGATGCTGATAAGAAGGAAGTTGAGGAAGAGATTAATTACATCGCACTTCTGGGTAAGGTCCTTGATCAGATTAAGACTACTGCAGTAATCA
>JAZUHR010000015.1:0-2246 GCA_045641825.1 Lachnospiraceae bacterium | reverse complement strand
AAAAGCTGTTTATTCCACGGCTTTTACCCTTATAAAAAAAGCTGAACCTGAGTATTTTCTCTCTATCAGGGACACAAATACCTATGTGATTGACAGAATTGTTACCGATTGCAAGGATATATATGACGAGCTTTTGGGGATGAAGGAGATACCGGCAGTCAGTCTTTTTTCACAGGTGGAATTAAATACCCTTTATAAAATCGACAGAAATATCGATTTGGCTTTAAGGAAGATGGTTTACCTTAAAAGCGGGGCGTCTCTTTATATTGAGCAGACCGAAAGTCTGACCGCAATTGACGTTAATACAGGCAAGGCTATTATAGGGAAAAGTGATATTCAGGACACTTTTTTCTCTATCAATATGGAAGCCTGCAAGGAAATAGCTTTTCAAATGAGAGCCAGAAATCTTTCCGGAATTATAATAGTTGACTTTATCAATATGGAGGATGCATCCAGAAAAGACAGCCTTATGGCCTATTTGAGAGAGGAATTCAAAAAGGATCCTGTGAAAGCAGAGGTCGTGGACATAACCAGACTGGGGCTGGTAGAGATTACCAGAAAAAAGGTGTTTAAGCCACTTTCGCAGCAGCTTTCAGATGAGAAAGAGCAGTAAATCCCAATTTATAATTTATTTTAAAAAAGTACTTGACACCGGTTGAGTTTTATGGTTAAATATTTGGGTATGCCGCACAACGAGGTAGAAGTCTGCCCTAAAGGCAGCACCATAGTTGGCGAGTAATGATAAAATGGAGGTGCCAATATGTACGCTATTATTGCAACAGGCGGTAAGCAGTACAAGGTCACAGAAGGCGATATCATTAATGTAGAAAAGCTCGGCGTTGAAGCTGGTGCTAATTTCACATTCGATCAGGTTCTTGCTATTAACGACGGAACCATGAAGATTGGAAATCCTACTGTAGCCGGTGCAACTGTTAACGCATCCGTAGTTGGAGACGTTAAGGGTAAGAAGGTTATTGTTTACAAGTATAAGAGAAAGTCCGGCTATCATAAGAAGAACGGCCACAGACAGAATTATACTCGCGTTAAGATTGAGAAGATCAACGCTTAATCATGATTAACGTAACAGCGATTTACAATGAAGCAGATGAAGAGTGTGGATTTCGCATAGAAGGACATGCAGGTTTCGCCAAATTCGGCAAGGATATTGTATGTTCCGCAGTTTCTGCATTATCGGTGAACACAGTAAATTCCATCGAGACATTTACCGAGGATCACTTTTCCTGTAAGACCGATGAGAAGTCAGGTTTTATGGAATTTATCATCACTTCAGATGTATCGAAGGAGAGTAAACTTCTCCTACAATCCTTTTTCTTAGGGATCAGGACGATTTCCGAGGAACACAACAAGTATGTTAAACTCAAAATTCATGGGAGGTAATGGCAATGTTAAAGATGAACCTTCAGTTATTTGCTCATAAAAAGGGCGTTGGTTCTACTAAGAACGGCAGAGATTCCGAGTCCAAGAGACTTGGTGCTAAGCGTGCAGATGGTCAGTTCGTTTTAGCCGGCAATATTCTTTACAGACAGCGTGGCACAAAGATCCATCCTGGTGTAAACGTTGGCCGTGGCGGTGACGATACATTATATGCACTTACTGATGGCGTTTTAAGATTTGAGAGACTTGGAAGAGACAAGAAGCAGGCTTCTGTTTATCCGGTTGAAGAGTAATTGAACGTTACGAAGCCCCGAATTTTTTGGTTCGGGGCTTTTATCAATTTTTTAAGTATAGCTTAAAGCTATGTCATTTAGGAGATTTTTATGTTTGCAGATCGTGCAGAAATTTTCATAAAGTCAGGCAAGGGCGGAGATGGCTGTGTGGCCTTCAGACGCGAGCTTTTTGTTGCGGCCGGCGGTCCTAACGGCGGTGATGGCGGCAGAGGCGGAGACGTTATTTTTGAAGTTGATAAAGGCCTGAATACTCTTACAGACTATCGTTTTGTACGTAAATACGCTGCAGGCGATGGTGAAAAAGGCGGTCAGAATAACTGTACAGGAGCTGATGGAGCGGATGTAGTGCTGAAAGTCCCCGAGGGCACTGTAGTTAAGGATCAGGCCAGCGGCAAGGTGATTTGCGACATGTCTCATGGCAATATGCGTCAGGTAGTCCTTAAGGGCGGTCGTGGTGGCAAGGGTAATCGTCATTACGCTACAGCTACCATGCAGGTACCCAAGTACGCTCAGCCCGGCCAGGAAGCCAGGGAACTTAATGTTATTCTTGAGCTTAAG
>JAZUHR010000014.1:0-2118 GCA_045641825.1 Lachnospiraceae bacterium | reverse complement strand
ATACTACAGTCGCAACTTCATCATTCTTAACGGTAAACAGAACATACATACCGTCCTTATTGTAGACATAATTACCCTCGTTTTCAGGCTTGCCGTACTTGATGGAAATCTTGGAGGCAGGATCACCTATGGCTACTCCCTCATCAGTAGATACCATATCGTCCTCAAAAACGATTGAGAAAATACGCTCAACATCGCCCTCGATAATGGCTGTTATAGTAATATGTGCAAACTTGTATTCCTTCTCGGTACCGTCGTATTTGCAGCTGCCGGACTCACGAATCTTTGCCTCTTCACCCAGTAGGGAATAGACATTTTTCATATTCTGACCTATAAAAAGCTGCTGGTCATTCATGGTAAGAACATATCCAACAGGCTTTACAGTCTGCTGATTATTTTCCGGAGCCTTGGTATTTTCCGGCACCTCCAGTGTACCGCCACCGCCGCACGCAGCGCATGATAAAGCCATAAGGCCTGCAAATAAAACTGCTAAAAATCTTTTTTTCATAAATAAACCTCTGTATATAACTCGTTTTGATTATTCGATTACGATATCTGAGTAAAGTGACACATCAAAATAGTAGTAGTCCTTAACTATCTTACTGTACTCGTCGCCTGCCTCTTTGGTGAAAAGGAAACCGTCGAAAGGTATAGCTCTCAAGCCTGCATCAAACTGGAACCACTTGCCCTCGATATTAACCAGCAGCCAGTAATGCGCTGTCTTTCTGCCGCATGGGTGATCTGTCTCCAGGCCCTTACAGCAGGAGTGGTCATCCAGGCACTTAAGTCTGCCGCAAGGATGCCATCTGTTAACATCCAGAGTCTGAATGCCCGCCATTTCAAACATAGCCTTGGCAAAAGCATAGTCTGTCTAACAGCCTCGGGCTTTCTTTTCGAGTGCGTAGATAGCTTCAAGTCTCCAGTTGTCCTTATTTGGAACATTGGACACGCCCAGATAAGCTATATGTGAATGACCATAGTCGTAGATAGCCTTAGCCTTCTCTCTGTCAGTCATACCGGCCTTGAAGAGCTTCTCTGCAAGAGCCGAATACATCTGATGGAACTTCTCATCATCCGATCTGTTGCCATATACATGAACCAGTCCGGGCACTTCAGCCTTATTACCTTCCTCATCTACTGCCCAGTATGTGACTTCATAGTCACCTACCACATCGAACTGTACTTCGTCCTTCTCTACATAGACCACTACTTCACCGTCGAAATCATCCATACCGACTACACCTGAAAGCAGAGATGCATCTTCTCCGATGTAAATATTTCTTTCCAGCAATCCTGAAATAACAGGCGCTGTTTTATCTTCGGCAACAATGGCCGTAGTCTCGTAATTACTGCTGTTACCTGCGGCATCAGTAAGAAGAAGTTTAACTGTCACGCTCTGAATTTTACTGAAATCCGGTGTTTCCGCGTATTCAACTGTAACAGCTGTCTTATCTATGATTTCTGTTACAAAAGCATCTGCTTTTACCTTGCTGCCCTTTTTAACTGTTTTCTCCGTTACAGTCGCTGTGGGAGCTATAGTATCCACTACATGCACCACAAGTGAATATCTGTCATTATGGATATCCATAAAGACTTCTTTATCACCCAGGGTATTGAAGTCGATGGTATCCAATGCAGGGCTTAAGGAATATACTTCATTCTTTGCATTGCCATCCTTGAAAAAGATGCTGTCTGTAATGCTGTCACCTATTTCCAGCTGCACATTAAAATTGATATTGGCATCCAGGATATGAAGCCTTGTCTGAAAAGTAGTCTCATTGCCGGCAGCATCCTTTACTATTACCTCTGCCGTGGTAAAGCCCATGCTGAGTGTGTCTACACCATGTACCCAATCCACTGTATAATAGCTGTCCTCTGAAATGCTCTTAATTAGGTCTGCAGGAGCGATTTTGTCTCCAAAGGCCACATTCATTTCTGTGTAATAATCTACAACAGGTGCCTCCTCATCCTTCACTATAACCTTTGAAGAATAAGTAAACATTCCTTTTTTAAGCATAACCGTGTACTCACCGGGAGCCTTGGTGTCAACTTTATTTTTTACAAATTCGGCCTTACCGCCATTCTTAAAGAATGTAGGAGCGGTAATCATGGGCTGAC
>JAZUHR010000013.1:0-2930 GCA_045641825.1 Lachnospiraceae bacterium | reverse complement strand
ATTATGTTTACTTTTAAGCATAATGATAGTAGAATATATGTGTAATTTTGGGTGTATATGTATTCAAAAATGCTCCGAATGGATTTTTTTAATGATTGGTATACACACTGGGAAAATCTAGAAATTCCACCAGCACAAGGCGGAATTTCCATAAGGGAAAGAAAATGAAAAACGTACTTGAATACCTGGAGGCTTCTGCCTCCAAATATCCGGAGAAAACTGCTATCATAGATGCAGATTCCTCCGTAACTTATTCTGAATTTCTATCATCCGCCAAGGCTTGGGGCAGTCTTCTTTCAGGACTTACCGCTCCCAGAAAGCCTGTAATTGTTTTTGCGGAAAAATCAGCTCTCGTGCTGGAGGCTTTTATGGGCATTGTTTATGCAGGTGGTTTTTACTGTCTGCTGGACCCCACTTTTCCCATGAGCCGCATACAGCAGATTTTATCTGTAACTTCTCCCTCTGTCGTACTTACTCTTCCGGAACACATGGAAAAGCTGCATGAAGCCGAATACAAGGGGGAAATCCTGGATTTAACGCTTGTTCCCAAAGAAATCGATGAGGCTAAGCTGGCTTTTATCCGTAAAAATGCTCTGTCCACAGACCCTCTTTACTGTAATTTTACTTCCGGCTCCACAGGAGTCCCCAAGGGTGTAGTGGTAGGCCACGGCTCGGTCATCGACTTTATAGATGTATTCACGGATGTATTCGGCATTACAGACCAGGACGTTCTGGGCAATCAGGCTCCCTTTGACTTCGACGTATCGGTCAAGGACATATATTCCTGCTTAAAAACAGGCGCTACCATCGTGCTCATTCCCAAAAGCTACTTTATGTTCCCTCAGAATGTAGTGGATATGCTGGATGACAACGGAGTCACCACCCTGATTTGGGCGGTATCGGCTCTATGTATGCTTAACCGCCTCCACGGCCTTAAGTACAAGGTTCCCTCCCGCATAGAGAAAATCATGTTTTCCGGTGAGGCCATGCCTGTAAAGCAGCTGAATGCCTGGAGAAGCTACTATCCCAATGCCACATTTGTGAATCTCTACGGTCCTACCGAGATTACCTGCAACTGCACATATCATATCCTGGACCGTAAGTATAACGACACTGAAAAAATCCCCATCGGTCTGCCTTTTGACAATGAAAAAGTATTTCTGTTGGACGAAAACGACAAGGAAATCACCGAAGAAAACATCCCCGGTGAAATCTGCGTAAGCGGCCAATGCCTCGCTATCGGCTATTACAATAATCCGGAAGCTACCCAAAGAGCCTTTACCGAAAATCCCGTGAATCATGATTTTTACGAGAGAATATATCGTACCGGTGATATGGCTTATCGTGGTGCCGACGGTCTCCTCTATTTCTGTGGTCGAAAGGACTTCCAGATAAAGCATATGGGTCACCGCATTGAACTGGAGGAAATAGACGCCTGCCTCAATGCCGTTCCCGGTATCGAACGCGCCGTAGCCCTTTTCGACGAGGAGAAAAACAGACTGATTGCTTTTTATACAGGCTCTGCTTCCGTAAACGAAATCACGGAAGGCCTCAAGGAAAAAGTGCCGGAATATATGATTCCCAACAGATTTTTGCAAAAGGATGAGCTGCCCATCACCAAAAACGGTAAAATCGACAGAAAAGCACTGATGGCTGACTACAAGGCAAAATAGGTGAATTTCCATGAATATAGACACATTAAGAAAAATAAATAAAAGTCTTCCCACCCCCGCCTATGTTTTCGACATAGATGTGCTTAAAAGCCGTCTGTCCATGATTAGGAACGGTCTTAAAGGGAAGGCGGATGTAGCCTACGCCATGAAAGCCAATCCCTTTCTGGTGCGTGAACTCAAGGACTCTGCCGACAAGCTGGAGGTCTGTTCCCCGGGTGAATACGAGATTTGCCACAGATATATGGCTGATCCTTCGAAAATAATCGTGTCCGGCGTCAATAAGACCAAGGCCTCCATGGATAGAATCCTGGATTTATCCACAGGACGCGGTATTTTTACTCTGGAAAGTCCACAGCACTACCACATACTTTCTACCCTTTGCGCAGAGAAAAAGCTTCACATAAAGGTTCTCTTAAGGCTTTCCTCCGGCAATCAGTTCGGTATGGATAAGGAGCTTTTGGAGGAAACGCTGACTCAGGTGCTTAGTGACCCCAATATGGATTTTTACGGTATTCACTACTACTCCGGGACTCAGAAGAAGATGAAAAAAGTGGTCAAAGAGCTGACTATGCTAAATGACTACGCATCTTACCTTCACAGCAGCTTTGACACTGAGGTCCACGAGCTGGAATACGGCCCCGGACTTTCATTTACCTACTTTGAAAAGGATGAGCCTGTAGACGGTGCAGCAGAAGTAGCTGCCTTATCCGAAGCGCTGGATATTATTACGGAATTTTCCCATATCACTCTGGAAATGGGACGTTTTCTTGCCAGCTCCTGCGGCTCATATTTCACCAAAATTGTTGATATGAAGTCCTCCGACGGAGTAAATTATGCCATCGTAGACGGTGGAATTCACCAGCTTAATTATTACGGGCAAATAATGGGCATGAAAAAACCATTTATGCAGTTACTTTTTGCCGAAAGTTCCGACTCTAGAGGTGAAGCCTGTGACCTGACCATCTGCGGCTCTCTCTGCACTGTAAATGATGTTATTCTTAAGGCTACTCCCTTCCCCCGGATGCAGGTGGGAGATACCTTTGTTTTTGAGAACTGCGGCGCCTATTCAGTGACGGAGGGTATGGCTCTTTTCCTAAGCCGGGAGCTCCCCACTCTTGCTTTCTACAAGGAGAAAGACGGACTCACCATAGTACGTGAAAAATGTGAAACCAACACATTTAACTCATAAATATATTGATTTAAAGTAGAATGAAAAATGGATGAATTATTGGAAATTTTAGAGGATGTTAAGCCCGG
>JAZUHR010000012.1:0-9015 GCA_045641825.1 Lachnospiraceae bacterium | reverse complement strand
GCCGTAATGGATTTGGAAGGTGTCAGCAGCAAAGCATCCGTAAGCGCCACACCTATTTTTCTCTTAGTATCCAGATAATTTACAAGTTCCCTCTGCATAGATAAGGGCAGGTCTCCGTAGCCCGGTGAAAACCTTGTGCAGAAATCAAAGTTGGGATAATACACCTTCATGTTTTCGGTGAATTTATCTGCCACCCACTCTACAGCCTCTGTCCCCATGGCGTCCATAAGGAGCTGCTGCATGGTGCCCCCTCTTATAAGGGCTCTGTTTCTCATCATGTCTGCCTGAGAGCCCGCTGTCGCCGCCATAAGTATGCATCTCACACACCCCTTAAGGTGCTCAGCCAAATTATCGGAATGCACTACCATTTCCCCCATTTGTACTCTGGCCTTATTTATGCCATCGTGGGAAATACTTATTTTTTCCTCGGAAAAACATACCTTACCTCCCACATTGGCTATGAATTCCGGCAGGAAGCTTTTCACCATGGACTTTATATTCTCATCCGGTTCTCCCCGGTAAAAGCCCATGTATCTGTAGATTTCCTCTTCTCTCAGATTTTCAATTTTTATCCGTTCTACTCGAATCATCCTGTGTCCCTTGCCGTGCCCCGTATAGCAAATTAGTTATCCGTTAATCGTAAGAATACCCTGAAGATTTCTCTTGATTTCCTCCGCTACATAGGCGTTATTCATAGTGTAAAGATGGACTGATGTAACACCGTTTGCTATGAGATCCACTATCTGCTCCGTTGCATAGATAATACCTGCCTGACGCATAGCCATATCATTGCCGCCAAACTTGTCTACCATGTACTTAAACTTAAGCGGCACCTGAGCACCTGACATTTTCAGCACACGATCGACCTGCCGTACACTGGTAATCGGCATAATACCGGCCACCACCGGCACAGTAATTCCGGCATCTCTCATCTTATACAGGAAATTCCAGTAGGCATTATTGTCAAAAAACATCTGGGTGGTTAAAAACTCACATCCTGCATCCACCTTTTTCTTTAGGTTGATAATGTCCTCTCTCTGGCTCATGGACTCAGGATGGCACTCAGGATAGCAGGCTCCTCCCACGCAGAAGTCATTGTCGAACTCCTTTATTTCCTTTACCAGGTCGCTGGCATATTTATATTCTCTATCGTCCCCTTCAGTACCGGGTATAATATCCCCCCTGAGAGCCAAAATATTCTTGAGTCCGGCTGCCTTTATGGCTGTAAGCTGCTTTTTCACACCCTCATGAGTGGAGGAAATACAGGACAGATGCGCCAGTACCGGTATTTCATATTTTTCCTGCAGAGCTTTGGCGATATTTACAGTAAATTCCGAAGTCCCTCCTCCTGCTCCGTAAGTCACGCTCATGAAAGAAGGCTTGAGGGCGCCTACCGCATCCGTGGCAGTCTTAATAGAGTCGTACTTGTCTGCTGTCTTCGGCGGAAACACCTCAAAGGAGAGGGATATTTTATTGTCGTTGATTATGTCTGCTACCTTCATTGGTTATCCTTTTTATATCTGTAAAATACATTAGTTACTACTTCTGTCAAAAGCTTTAATACTGGCCTCTGTCATATTTAGGAATTTCTATCACTATGTCGCTGTCAGGATATGTTACACATAAGTGTACCATTCCCATTTCTTTATCTGTCTCACGTCTATGATCATAGCCGTTGTAGTTAAGCCTATTATCATCCGTAAGCATAGGCGGAGTTGTAACCTGACCGCTTGTCACCCTTCCTCTGCAATAGCCGCAGCTTCCCGAACGGCATCTGGAAGCCTGCATTATTTCCGCTGCTTCCAGGCTCATCAGAATAGGCGTATCCTTATAACCACTGATAGTAAGGGTTCCGAAATTTTCCAGAGAATAACCATTATCTCTTATGGACCTTCCGTCATCGAATTTAACGGTAATGTCCACCTTTTCGTGGCTTCTTTCCGGCTTTTCACCGGGAGCACATTCAAAGCGCACATGTTTTTTATCAAAGCCCATATCTAAAAGGATCTTCTCCATAGCCTGATACATAGGCTCCGGCCCGCAAACATATATGGACACAGGCGCCTTGCCCCCGTCTATGTCGAGAGGAATGTGCTTATTTATAAGCTCCATCGTGATAAAGCCGGTCTCGAAGCCGTCCCTCTTTTCATCGGACAAAATAGGCACCAGTCTTACTCTGTCCTCAGTATCCGCCACTCTTTTGATTTCCTCATACAGACAGATGCTATCCCTATCCTTGGCTCCGTAGAGAATGGTCAGATTAAAATTCTCGTCTCCCTCTGCGATAGCTAACGCCATGGACAAAAAGGGTGTAATCCCCGAGCCGCCGGCCAAAGCAATAACATTTTCACAGTCCCTATTATAATCATGGACAAAATCACCGAAGGGGCCGTGCATTTCGACTTCCCTTTCCGGCTCAAGCCAGCCGGCAGCATCACCGGTAAGACATCCCCCGGGCACTCTCTTTATCATGATTTTAAGGCATCCGTTCTTCGCATCATTAGGTGAAGAACAGATGGAATAAGGTCTGGCTGCATAATAATCCTTCTTAATACGCTCCAATACCACATACTGGCCGGCTCTGAAATAAGGAAAGCTTTCCCCCTCCCCGGGTTCAAAGGTTACCAATAGGCAATCCTTTCCTGAAGGTATTACCTCCTTTACTACTGCTTTAAAACCATGAGGATGGAGATCTTCAGCCGCATTATTTATTTTAAAATTCTTTTTTATCATCCTTGAAGAGCTTAAGACGATATGTCTGTCTCTTTTTTTATCCATATTCTTAAAGGAAAGCATATGGAGCAAATCTATTATACTTGGCATAAAAGAACCTTCGTTAGAATTTGATTAGTGACGCAATAATGTTGCCGGCAGCTATTACCGAGGAATACCCGTCTCCTCTTATAGATGCTCCGGATACAGGGTAAAGTCCGGGTATATCCAGGTCTTTTCTCATGGACATTATTCGTGCCATCATGGAGTCAGCCCCTCTGGTCTCATAGCCATAGCAGACACCGTTGGGAGTACCCAAAAATCTGGCCATAGTGAGCGGCGTCGCCACTTCTATTTCCTCAATATGAGAGCTTATGTCCACTCCTGTCAGCCTTTCGAATTTACTGATTTTTTCGTGAGCCAACTGTTGCTTGAACTTAAAGTACTCTCTTTCATCCATTTCGAACATCATATCAGAACACAAGCCGGTAATTATAAGAATCGAGGTGCCCTTGGGCGAAGCATCAGGATTCACTATATTGGGGCAAACAGATATCTGATAGTTATTCTTCATGTGCCTTCTGGTATTCCTGTACTCCTTAACAGAATCCATATCCTCCGGCATCATAATGGAATAATCCGTTATTCCAAGTGCCTCTGCCTCTTTATTCAGTCCTATGTAAACCTGGTAAAGATAGCCACCCAGGTACTTTTCTCTCATATTGCAAAGCTTCCTCTGACGCTTAGTCACGTACTCCGCAGGCATAAGCTGTCCATAAAGAGTATGGGGATTAAGATTTGCTATAACATTTTTGCTCCTGAAGACTTCAGCTTCCACCTCGTTGTGTTTACATTTAACTCCGGCCACTCTGTCATCTTCAAAGATAATTTCAGTTACTTTTTTCCCGTAAAAAATATCGCCCCCCAGCTCCCTCACTCTTTTCTCCATCTTCATGGAAAGCTCATGAGAGGTATGAGCAGGAATAACAGCACCATTGGAAATATAAGTGCTGATCATCTGACCGTAGAGAATAAAATTCATCTTGTTAAGAGGCACACCCAGGTATGACCAGTATGCTGACAGAATATCGACGGTTCTGTCGGTCAGTTTCATTTTTCTAAAGGCCTGCAGAGTATTCATGGAACCGTATATCAGGAACTCCGGGAATTTTTTCATAGACTCCCCGGCACTCATATCCGGCTTTTGCACATAACCGAGTCCCTGATTACAGATATCGACTATCCTCCAGAATTCAGCCATTCCTGCCTCGGCGGCCGGGTCTTCTTCCAGTACAGTCTTGGTGAAAGCCT
Organism: Lachnospiraceae bacterium; assembly: GCA_045641825.1. Lineage (GTDB taxonomy): Bacteria > Bacillota > Clostridia > Lachnospirales > Lachnospiraceae > RGIG3528. The sequence goes on along the minus strand of JAZUHR010000012.1, from coordinate 4,992 downwards.
CTCTCCCCACAGGAAAAACCTTGTCGCACTTACCACCGTCTCTGTATGTCCCTATAAGTCTATAGCACTCCGGAATTTCCAGCCAGTCTACCGATACACCGTAATTATCCAGCAATCTGCCAACACTGCCTCTATGCTCTCTGTTTCCTATGCTGCAAAGCTCATGCAGCGAGGTCTCGAACTCAAATCTGCCTCTTACAAAGCTGCTTGCACAGCCACCGGGAACATTGTGTTTCTCCAGGATAAGCACTTTTTTATTTTTATTAAGCAAAGTCAGGGCCGCTGAAAGACCTGCAAGCCCTGAACCAATCACAATCGCATCCCAATTTTTTTCCATAACAAATCCCTAGAACTCATCATCTGTAAGGAACATGGCATCTCCGAAGGAGAAGAATCTGTAGCGCTCCTTTACTGCTTCTTCATAAGCCGCCAGCACATTTTCACGACCTGCCAGAGCCGAAACCAGCATAATCAACGTAGATTCCGGCAAATGGAAATTTGTAATAAGACATTTAAGAGCCTTGAATTTGTAGCCCGGGTAAATGAAAATCTGCGTGTCACCACTGCCGGCATGAATGATACCATTCTCATCCGCCACAGACTCAATGGTTCTGCAGCTGGTGGTACCTACGCAAATAAGCCTGCCGCCTTTGGCCACCGCATCATTTATCTTCTCAGCTTCAGAAGGCAGTACCTCATAGCTTTCGGTGTGCATATGATGATTAAGGAGGTTCTCTTCCTTAACCGGTCTAAAGGTACCTAAGCCTACATGTAGTGTAACATGCGCTATGATTACGCCCTTTTCCTCCAGTTCCTGCAAGAGTTTTTCAGTAAAATGCAGGCCCGCAGTAGGTGCTGCCGCACTTCCTGAATTCTTGGCATAAACAGTCTGATATCTGTTTCTGTCCTGCAGCTTGTGAGTGATATATGGTGGTAATGGCATCTCCCCCAGAGAGTCCAAAACTTCCTCAAAAATTCCCTTATAATTAAACTTCACCATTCTGTTGCCGTCAGGCAGGCAATCAATCACTTCACAGGTAAGTCTTCCGTCACCGAAGGAAATTACAGCTCCCGTACGGGCTTTTCTTCCCGGCTTAACCAGTGTCTCCCATACATCGCCTTCATGGCGCTTTAAGAGCAGTACCTCTATTCTGGCACTGTATTCTCCGCCTCTTGTGCCGGAGTTGTCCGAAGTGTCTCCTATTTTTGTACCGATAAGGCGTGCCGGAATTACCTTAGTGTCGTTGATGACCATAACATCGCCGGGACGGATATAGTCTTTAATATCCGTAAAAATTCCATGCTTAAACTTACCGGTATTCTTGTTTATAATCATGAGTCTGCTGGAAGAGCGGTCGCTCAGTGGATCCTGGGCGATCAGCTCCTCCGGCAGGTCATAATAATAATCTTTTTTCAATAACTGTTCTGACATATATACCTTTTCCTCACAAAAAATTAATTTTGCAAGTAATAAATTTTACTTAAGGATTGCTCCCTCACAGGAAGCGCCTACCATCTTTGCATAGCGTGCAAGATAGCCTGTGGTTACCTTAGGCTCACGAGGCTGCCACTTTGCCTTTCTGGCTGCCATCTCCTCGTCGGATACTTTTACATCCACGCGATGATTTGTGATATCCACTGAAATGATGTCGCCCTCCTGAACAAGGGCAATAGGACCGCCCACCGCTGCCTCAGGACAGATATGACCGATGGAGGCACCACGGGATGCTCCGGAGAAACGACCATCTGTAAGAAGGGCTACACTGCTGCCCAGTCCCATACCTGCGATAGCGCTGGTAGGATTCAGCATTTCTCTCATACCAGGACCACCCTTAGGGCCTTCGTATCTGATAACCACTACATCGCCTGCCACGATTTTTCCGCCAAGAATAGCATCAATAGCATCCTCCTCGCAGTCAAATACACGGGCTGGTCCCTCGTGCTGCATCATCTCTGCTACTACTGCAGATCTCTTAACTACGCAGGTATCAGGTGCCAGATTACCGCGAAGTACTGCAATACCGCCTGTTACGGAGTATGGATTATCAATAGATCTGATGGTCTCAGGGTCCAGATTAACGGCATTCTTAATATTCTCGCCCACAGTCTTACCTGTAGCGGTAATAAGATCCAGATTAAGAAGATTCTTCTTGGTAAGCTCATTCATAACCGCATAAATACCGCCGGCCTCATTCAGGTCTTCCATATAGGTATGACCTGCAGGTGCCAAGTGACAAAGGTTCGGTGTGCGCTCGGAAATCTCATTTGCAATATCCAGATTCAGGTCTACGCCGCACTCATGAGCGATTGCAGGCAGATGAAGCATGGTATTTGTAGAGCAGCCCAGCGCCATATCTACAGTAAGAGCATTCATAAATGCAGCCTCGGTCATAATATCGCGAGGTCTGATATTCTTTTCGTAAAGATCCATAACCTTCATACCGGCATGCTTAGCCAGAATGATTCTGTCGGAGTAAACAGCAGGAATGGTACCATTACCCTGAAGACCCATACCGATGGCCTCTGTCAGACAGTTCATGGAATTAGCTGTGTACATACCTGAGCAGGAGCCGCAGGAAGGGCAAACAGTATTGGTAATATATTCCAGTTCATCATCGGAAATCTGACCTGCCGCATGGCTGCCGACAGCCTCAAACATGGATGAAAGGCTGGATTTCTTGCCATGTACATGACCAGCCAGCATAGGACCGCCGGAAACAAATACGGTAGGCACGTTTACACGTGCTGCTGCCATAAGGAGACCTGGAACATTCTTGTCACAGTTAGGTACCATAACGAGCGCATCGAACTGATGAGCGATAGCCATAGCCTCAGTGGAGTCACAGATAAGGTCACGGGTAACCAGTGAGTACTTCATTCCTACATGTCCCATGGCGATACCGTCACATACAGCGATAGCAGGGAATACCACAGGTACACCGCCGGACAGAGCTACGCCCTCTTTAACGGCATTTACAATCTTGTCCAGATTCATGTGGCCCGGAACAATCTCATTGTATGAGCTGACAATACCTACCAGAGGCTTGTCCATCTCTTCTTTTGTAATACCCAGAGCATGAAGAAGTGATCTCTGTGGTGCTGACTTTGGTCCTTTTTTGATTGCGTCGCTTTTCATTGTTATGTCTCCTTATTTGTTATTCTATGGTAGTATTATTGTCCGTATCGGTATCATTTTCACTATCCTGCTCTGCTTCCTGCTGCTTTTTCTCCCAGGCTTCCAAAATAGGAATCCAAGGATTCTTCGGGTCAGGATCTGTAGGATCCCAGTTCAAAGGATTAAGTGCAGTATCAGGATTTTTCTTATCGGCATCCTTATTGTAGCCTGAGAGCTTAAGTATCTCAGGATCAATATCTGAAAGCATTTCTGAGTTCGGGTCAATAACGAAATTCTCAGGTCTTCCCAGTGGTCCGTAATTATCTCTCTCGTCATAGATGACTACTGTCACTCCCAAAGGACAATTATCATAAATCCACTTAACGTCTCTTACACAAAGTCTGATACATCCCATGGATGCGGGACTACCCAGTTTATTGAATTCGTGAACCATTTCATCGGGAGTACCTGTCCATTCCAGCGCATCCTTCCTCTGCCAGAAGTAAGGCACGGAATGGAAAAGAATGTGTCCTACGATTCTGGTGGTGTACTGGCCATATACATACTCATGCACTCCGTCATTTCCATAGAGTGTGCCCCAGGTATTTTTCTGGATAGTATCATATACACCAAGAGGCGTCAGACTGCTTCCGGAGCGTACTCCGAAGTTGGACTCCTTGGCGCTGTCCTTACCCACACTGCAAAGCATAGCCTTGACCGGCACTGTATAGTCTCCGTTTATGTCCTTACCGTAAATAGTAACTACGCCCATATAACGATTGACGGTAATCAGATAAGGATAATCGTCGCGACCTGTGATATCTACGTGCTTTTCAGTACCAAAATCCACATACTTACGTGTCTTCACTCTTACCTTAACCTGCTTTATGGTCATATTTCCGGAAGGGTCCTTGGCTGTAATTGCTATCACAGCATCCCCCACTTCATCGAGAGAGCCCGACAATACTTCCATAGTGATACTCTTCACTTCATCGTTATCCGTACAGGACTCTACCAGGTCCTTGGTACCGAGAGTATCGCCGATAATATGGAAAATGCTGTCAGCCTTAAGTGTCAGCACCGGTGCCACCTTATCCACAATGGTAAAAGGTGCGGCAATCGCTCTGGAATTACCGTATTTATCCGTAGCAATAATATCTACTACGCACTTACCCGCATGCTGAAGAGTTCCCTCTTTAACCTTATAGGAAAAAGTAATCTGGCCGGAATTATCATAAGCGGATGCGATTATGGCATCTACGTCGAAATATCTTCCCAGAGAAATAGTATAACTGTCACTGGTCAGAGTAAATTCAGGCGGAATATCATCCTGCACTTCTACAGAGACAGTACTGCTTACAGTCTTATTTCCGTAGTCATCTTCTACGGTAATTCTGACTTCCAGTTTGCCCACTTTACTGAGGCTTCCGGAAATAATATCGTAGGAGACCTTGGTATGCTCTGTATTATCACTAATATCAAAATATTTGCCGGGCTCGAATTTTTCACTCATCTTGTAAATATGAGTGCCGGATTTCTCGGTAACAACAGGCGCCGTGGTATCCACTGTGCTGAAACTGATTTCTGCACTTGTCACATTACCTGACAGGTCGGTAGCATAAATAACAGCTTTCACCTTCCCCACCTTGGTAATCGAGCCCTTGGTAATCTCATAGGAAATTACAGGCTCCTTATAGTTATCCGTAGCTCTCTCTATGAAAATCATAGGATCAAGGTCGGCTCCTGCTTCCACACTTGCTACACTGTCTTTAAGCACAAGTACAGGAAGCACATCGTCTATTACATTGACCGTAACACTGTTTACTGTAGTATGACCATAAGCATCCGTCGCAGTCAGCTTAAGCACTGCAGGTCCC
>JAZUHR010000011.1:0-5515 GCA_045641825.1 Lachnospiraceae bacterium | reverse complement strand
ATCCTCAATCTCAGCCCAATCATCTTTCGATAAACCTTTAAACTTCTTATCGTTAATCATAACGATTTGATTGCCAGCTTCATCACAAATAATAGATACTCTTCTATTGTTTTCAGATAGTTTTGTTTTCTTATCTGTTTTAATATATAACAGTTCATAATACTTAAGCAATCTTCTGTCAGCACCGGAAGTATCTTCATCACACAACAAATCCACCAATGACATTTCAAGTGCCTTGCAGATACTTACCAGCTTATCCGACTGTGGATTAATCTTTTTCTTCTTCCAATCACAGATGGTACTGGTAGCAATCCCTGTTCTTCTGGATAACTCCAGTTGAGTCATATGTAATTCTTCTAATCTTGCAAAGATTTTCTCATATATTTCCATGAAACAATAACCTCACTATAATAATTCGACTTTTCGGATATTGTATCATATTATAAAAAACTCATCAAGCTATTTTTCATCATGTCATGCATGCGCACATACTAAGATTGGGCACCAAAAATCTTGTAGCCAGGGAACAATTAGAAAAAATTATAACAGTTCAGCAAGTTTTGCAATTAATAATTTATCTGCCGGAAGCCATTCAACGGACTGTAATTCTTCCTTCGTAAGCCACCTTTGACAATTTGGGCGTACGTGGAAACATATCCAAGGCCTATTATTACTTTCTCTTTAACAACCAAAAATGATTGCTACCATCTTTTGAATCAAGAACATGACACGCCAGGTTCAGTTTCTTCTTTCCCTGCAGATTAAATACAGTGTATAAAAGAGTGTTAGCAAACGCAGCATTGTTTCCTTTGCTCGGACTAACCTTAAACATAAATGAGTACTCGTCATCCTCAGCAAGCTCGGGAATTTCACTTAAAAACTCTTTTGCATATTCCCACTTATGATTTTCATAGACAATCTCGTAATCTGTGCTCCCAAGTTTATCCTCAAACCTTTTTTCTTCGTCTAAGCCGTCCTCGTACTCAAACTTGCTGGAAGAATTCTCATACTCACCCCCGGAGAACTCACCTTCAACCAGAATCTTCTGTAGGATGGAGTCTTCTCCCTCAGTTAGCATTTTTTGAAATACAGTAGGAAGTTCATCAAGAAGAACCACTTTCTCCATCTCACTATACAGAAGTGCTAACTCTGTAGAAAAAGGCGTATCATATCCTGTAGATTATCTAACCAATATTGCCTTCGTTCTCTCCTTAGTTGCTTCAATGATTGTTATATCTACAGGTCACTTGGCAGCTATCGACTTGCCATGTTCGTACCACCTTCGCGCACTTAGCTCGCTTTCGCTCCTCTGCGCCTTCGCGCACTTAGCTCACGAGCAAGCTCGTTCGCTACTGTTTGCTCGGCATACATTCCCACTTCAAAAGCCTGTAAAACTCCCAGCCGGCTTCCCCGGCTTATGCCGCATATTCACTCGCTCTTGGAAGCTAAAAAGAAGCTTTCAGAGGCGAGTTTATATGCAGCATTATCGTGATGCTACGCATCACTGGAGTTTTACAGGCTGTTTTCGTTCGTCTGCACTCGTTATTCACTTATGGTACGGTTCACCCGCATCTATTTTGAAGGCTCTGTATATCTGTTCCAGCAGCACCACGCGCATGAGCTGGTGGGGAAATGTCATAGGCGAGAAGGAGAGCTTAAAATCGGCTCTATTATATACCTCCTGGGATGTCCCGAGGCTGCCACCGATCACAAATACGAGATGCCCCTTCCCCTGCACGCCCAGATCAGCAATCTTTCGGGACAGCTCCGGCGAAGTCATTTCTTTTCCCTTAATCGCCAGAAGGAATACGTAAGCATCCTGTGGAATTTTCGCAAGGATTCGCTCGCCCTCTGTTTTTCTGATCTGCTCCTCCACCGTCTCAGAAGCCCCGTCCGGTGTCTTTTCATCGGCACATTCCACTATGTCCAGCTTGCAGTAGCGGGACAAGCGTTTTGCATACTCCTCTATGGCGTCTCTGAAAAATTTTTCTTTAATTTTACCTACGCATACAATTGTAATTTTCATAATGCTCCTTATAGGTCCACAGTCTTCGCGTAAATGCGATGGGATTTTTTCAGGCAGTAGAAAAACGCCGGAATCAGGAAAATATCTGCAGCGATCCACGCTGCAGGGCTGGCCCAGCAAATACTGATAAAGCCAAAGGTAGCAGGCAGAGTGAGTCCTACTATGGTTCTGGCGATCATTTCCAGAATTCCTGCCAGCATGGCAAATGTGGAATAACCCATGCCCTGGATGGTATATCTGAAGGTCAGTACGATAGTCAGCAGACAGTAAAAGGCCGCAGACCACAGGGTAAACTGATAGCCGAGAGCCTGTATCTCCAGGTAGCTGCTGTCGCGAGTATCCAGAAAAAGCAGCTCAAAGGGCTTACCGAAAAAGTAAACCACAAGAAACATTACTACCGACACTCCGAAGCAAAGCAGCGTCGTCTTAAACAGTCCCTCTTTTACTCTGTCAACCTGACCTGCACCCACATTCTGTCCCGCAAAGGTGGCCATAGTGGCTCCCAGCGCTTCCAATGGGCAAGTAACAATATTGCCGATTTTGCCGCCGGCTGTAACACCCGCAACCGCGATAGAACCCAGTCCGTTAATCGCCGCCTGAATAATAACCGTACCAATCGCGGTAATTCCAAACTGCAAGCCCATTGGCAGTCCTACAGAGAGAAGTCTGAAAAGAATATGTCCGTTCATCACGAAGTCGTCACGATTGAGCTTTAAAATATCACATTTTTTCATCATGTAAAAAAGACAGCCGAAGCCCGATACGCCCTGGGCTATGATGGTAGCTGCAGCCGCTCCGGCCACTCCCATGTCTGCTCCCAATATCAGCAGCAAATCCAGCGCTATATTCACAGCTGAGGACACAATGAGGAAAATAAGAGGCGTACGGCTGTCCCCCAGAGACCTTAAAATTCCCGATGTCATATTGTAGAGAAAGGTCAGGGGAATGCCTGCATAGATGATAAAAATATAGGTATAGGCATACTCAAATACACCATTTTCCGTCGGCGTATCCATGGCCACCAGCATCTTTCTGCAGAAAACTGTAGTCACAGTAGTTATAATTACTGCCAAAATCAGAGACAATATAATTCCACCCGCCACAAATCGGCGCAGCTTTTTTTCATTTTTCGCACCGAACTCCTGTGCCACAGGGATGGCGAAGCCTGAACAGATGCCATTTACGGTACCGATTACGAGAAAGTACAGTGACCCGATAGAGCCCACTCCGGCCAGTGCATAAGGCCCCAAGTATTTTCCTACGATAGCAGTATCCACCATATTGTAGACCTGCTGAAAAAGCATGCCCAAAAATACAGGCATCGCAAATCCGATGATGCCTCCCAGCACGCTACCCTTTGTCATATCCTTTGTTTTGGCCATTTTTTCATCCTCTATCTTTTTCAAAATAAACTATAATGCATTCTTTATCAATCCTTAATTGATTATTATAACGCATTACACTAAACTATTTCGTGAAAGAATGAGGAAATATTGTTGAAATATGAATAAACTTTTTTACGTAAATATAAATCAAATACGGCCTGATGATATCTTCAAAACTGTGCTGGAGCGCCTGTCGGATTCCCGCTTGGAAAAAGTGAATCGCTGCGCTCTTTTTAACGATAAGCTCCGCTCCGCTGCCGCAGGTCTCCTTCTGGACCACGGCCTGAATCATATAAATTTATCTGAGAAGACAGTGGAATTCACCTTTTCAGAGCATGGTAAGCCTGCCATAAAGGGCCATCCTGAAATCAACTTCAGCATTTCACATTCCGGCGACTTCGTGGTCTGCGCCTTCTCCGACAGTCCGGTAGGGGTAGATATCGAGCGTGTAAAAAATATTAAGCCCTCTCTCGTAAGGTACGCCTGTGATGAAGAAGAAATCGCCCTTATAAACAGTTACGATCACAGTGATTCTCTTCATGACAGTGCCTTCTTTGATATCTGGACGAAAAAGGAAAGCTTCCTCAAATATCTGGGGATCGGGCTTACCGTAAGACCTGCTGAAATATCAGAGAAATTCCGGAAAGAGCTGGCGTGCGTCACCTTCTATTCCTACGATATAGCTCCCGGATATCGCTGTACCCTTTGCACCGAGGGTGAAAAATCGGAATTAGTAAACTATAATATAGATTTGCTACGTGCCCATCAGTAACTAACTTATACACATAAAAAAGCTTCCCACCTCATATCGAGGCCGGAAGCTTTTATCATTTTAAATTACAGATTGTTCTTACGCTTGTTGCCAAGGAAAGAAGTAGTAACTGCTGCGCCAAGAGCAATAATCATAACCATAGCAACTGCAGGTAATACAGAAGCAACGCCTGTATTTGGTGCTGCAGCTATAAGATTATATGTGCACTTTGCATCAAACTCGATAGTACCATTGTAGTTCTTGATAGTACCTGTAACCTTGATCTTGTCGCCCACCTTGAGTTCAGCGCCATCCTTCATACGGAAAGCCTCGATCTCCTTATCCTGAACCTTAATAACTACGGTAATATTCTTGTAGCCGGCATCATATGGAGTCTTAATGCTGGTGATAACGCCTGTAAGAGACTGGTCACCGGGAATTGACTTACCTGCTTCAAGTGTAGCAATAGCTGCAAGAATCTCAGCCTCTGTAAGTGTTGCAGGTTCCGGTGTAGGCTCCGGACTTGGAGAAGGTGAAGGTGTATTTTCAGGAGCAGCCTCTACCATTACATAAGTACACTTAGCATCGAATTCAATAGTACCATTGTAGTTCTTGATAGTACCTGTAACAGTAATCTTATCGCCTACCTTGAGTTCAGCACCGCCGTTCATACGGTAAGCCATGATTTCCTTATCCTGTACCTTGATGATAACTGTGATATTCTTGTAGTTATCGTCATATGCTGTCTTGATGCTGGAGATAGCACCTGTGAGAGACTGCTTGCCGGGGATGGAATCACCTGCTGCAAGAGTAGCGATTGCTGTAAGAATCTCAGCCTCTGTAAGTGTTGTAGGCTCAGCTGTAGGAGAATTGTCAGGAGCTGCCTGTACCATTACATATGTGCAGCCTGCGTCAAACTCAATAGTACCCTTGTAATTCTTAATAGTACCTGTAACTGTAATCTTATCGCCTACCTTAAGTTCAGAACCGTTCTTCATACGAAAGGCATCGATTTCCTTGTCCTTAACCTTGATAACTACAGTAACGTTCTTGTAGTTGTCATCATATGCGGTCTTAATCTTTGTAATCTCACCTGTAAGAGACTGTGTGCCTGCGATGGACTTACCCTCTTCGAGTGTAGCAATAGCTGCCAGGATCTGATCCTCAGTCATAGCTTCCTCTGCCTTAACAGTAGCATTCTTCATGCTGATTACAGCAAGAGCTACCATTGCTGCGGACAAAACCAGGCTAAGAATTTTCTTAAACTTCTTTGTTTTCATTAATAATACCTCCCGTATTCTACATCTTTTCCGATGTTTAAATAAATTATATAACTTCGTCCTGAAAAAAGAA
>JAZUHR010000010.1:0-5429 GCA_045641825.1 Lachnospiraceae bacterium | reverse complement strand
ATGAGAAAACACCGGAATAAGAAAAAAGCAATATCCACAAGTGAAAACACCATGGCTATTGCTTATTTTACTATTATTTTACTGCACTCAAAATGTCAGTATAAATTACTGTGGCTGCTTGCCGATGTATGCAAGGATACCGCCGTCCACATACAGGATATGGCCGTTAACTGCGTTGGAAGCCTCAGATGCGAGGAATACAGCAGGACCTGTAAGCTCCTCAGGCTTGAGCCAACGATTTGCAGGTGTCTTTGCACAGATGAACTGGTCAAAAGGATGACGGGAACCGTCAGGCTGAATCTCACGAAGAGGTGCTGTCTGAGGTGTCTCGATATAGCCCGGTCCAAGGCCGTTACACTGAATGTTGTACTGACCGTACTCTGAGCAGATGTTACGGGTAAGCATCTTAAGACCACCCTTTGCGGTTGCATATGCAGATACTGTCTCACGACCAAGCTCTGACATCATAGAACAGATGTTGATGATCTTACCTGCATTCTTCTTAATCATACCCGGCAGAACTGCCTTGGATACGATGAAAGGAGCATTAAGGTCTACATCGATAACCTGTCTGAACTCAGAAGCTGTCATCTCTGTCATAGGAATACGCTTAATGATACCTGCATTATTTACGAGAATGTCGATTGTACCGACTTCCTTCTCGATCTGTGCTACCATAGCATTTACAGCATCCTCATCGCATACGTTACATACATATCCGTGAGCCTCGATGCCAAGTTCCTTATATGCTTCAAGTCCCTTATCAACCAGCTCCTGCTTAATATCGTTAAAGCAGATGGTGGCGCCGCACTTTGCATAAGCAGAAGCGATAGCAAAACCAATACCGTAGGATGCGCCTGTTACAAGAGCTACCTTTCCCTCAAGGGAGAAATTAAGGAAATTCTGTTCCATTTTTAAAAACCTCCGTTTTTTGTAAAATGTAAGCGTTTACAATGACCATATTATAGCAAGATACCTATAAAAATGCAAGAAAAAAGATAGTTAAATATTTATTAAATGAAAAACTCGCAAATCACCACTGACATGCCCCCTAAATACCGGTCACATATCACATTATGATTTGCGAGTATGATTTTATTATTTTCTGTATGTTTTACCTGTGCTGCTTTTTATGATTATCCCCGGGATTATTAGTACTCTTCTTATGTTTACTGCTCTGTCCCGACTTTTCGTTCAGATCTTTCCCACTGTTCTTCTTAGGTTTACCATTCTGTCCGGCCTTACCGTTCAGATCTTTCCCGCTGTTCTTCCCAAATTTACCGCTCTGTCCCTGCTTACCGCTCTGCCCTGACTTCGCAGCATCCCTGTTACGAAAATCGTTCGCAATCTTTCTGGGTGGTATCAGGCACTGTTTTTCAAAGCCGATAAGATCCTGACGCCCTGCCTTCAAAAGCGCTTCCTTAACCAACTCATAATTCTCGGGATTTTTGTACTGAATAAGCGCACGCTGCATTGCCTTCTCATGAGGATTACGAGTGACATACACTGGCTTCATATTGCGCGGGTCGTAGCCTGAATAATACATACAGGTAGACACCGTAGAAGGAGTCGGATAAAAATCCTGCACCTGCTCCGGGCAATACCCCAGGTCTCTTATATATTCGGCCAGAGCGATAGCATCCTCCAGTGTAGAGCCGGGATGGGATGAAATCAGATAAGGCAGCACATACTGATTATGATCCAGCTGGCCGTTTTTAATCATGCCCCCGTTTATCCGTGCAAATTTTTCAACAAATTTCTCGTAAACATTGTTTCTGGGCTTGCCCATCAGGTCCAGTACATGGTCTGAAATATGCTCCGGCGCCACTCTGAGCTGTCCGGAAATATGATATTTACACATTTCCCTGAAGAAGTCGTCGTTCTTATCAGCCATCAGATAGTCAAATCTGATACCGGATCTGATAAATACCCTTTTCACGCCGGGTACAGCCCTGAGTTTTCTCAAAAGTTGCAGATAATCCGAGTGGTCCACCTCCATGTTTTTGCATGGCTCCGGCCACAGGCACTGCTTATTTACACAGGCCCCCTTTACGCACTGCTTCTTGCAGGCAGGCTTTCTGAACTGTGCCGTAGGTCCGCCCACGTCATTAATATTCCCCTTGAAGTCCTTCTCATGGGTAAAAATCTCGGCTTCCTTTATGATGCTTTCATGGCTTCTGCTCTGCACGATACGCCCCTGATGAAAAGTAAGAGCGCAGAAGCTGCAGCCTCCGAAGCAGCCTCGCTTGGAACTGAGAGAAAATTTTATTTCCGAAGGGGCCGGGATACCACCATCCTTCTTGTACATAGGGTGCCAATCCCTCATATAGGGCAGGTCATACACATCGTCCAGTTCCTGTGTGGTCAGAGGCAGAGCCGGCGGGTTTTGCACCACATACTCGTAGTCCTTGTATTTTTCCACCAGCGTCTTCGCTGAATAGGGATCGGTGTTTAAATACTGCTTTCCAAAGCTCTTCGCGAAGGTCTCCTTATCTTCCACTATCTCCTGAAAAGACGGAAGTTCCACAAAATCCACCAGATTTTCAGTACTTCTGGCCTTGTAGACAGTACCTCTGATAAAAGTGATGTCCTTTACGTCCAGGCCTGAATTCAGCGCATCCGCGATTTCCACTATGGAATGCTCTCCCATACCGTAGCTGATAAGATCTGCACCCGAATCAAGCAGAATAGACCTTTTCACGGTGTCTGACCAGTAGTCGTAGTGCCCCAGTCTACGAAGGGATGCCTCAATACCTCCGATAATAATCGGAGTCTTTTTGTAGGTACGTCTTATCAGATTACCATACACCGTCGTGGCTCTGTCGGGGCGCTTTCCCATCTCTCCCTTCGGAGTGTAATAATCATATTTTCTACGTTTCTTATTTACGGAATAATGATCCACCATGGAGTCCATATTGCCGCCGCAGATTAAAAATCCCAGTCTCGGCTCCCCCAACACGGTGATGCTTGCATCATCCTTCCAGTCCGGCTGAGGAATAATTCCCACTTTATAGCCATGAGCCTCCAGCACTCTGGAAATAATGGCAGGTCCGAAGGAGGAATGGTCCACATAGGCGTCTCCTATGATATATACGAAGTCGCACTGCTTCCATCCTCTTTTTTTCATATCCGCTTTTGAAACCGGTAAAAAATCATTCATATACTCGTCCTATTTAAGCAGCTCTGTGGCCACTCTGACAGTCTCCATGGCATTGGCCGCATAGAAATCTGCCCCTATCATATCTGCGTATTCCTGAGTAAGCACTGCTCCGCCTACCACTACCTTGATACTCTTATCGTATTCCTTCACCCGCTCTATGGTCTCCTGCATGGAAGGGACCGTAGTCGTCATAAGGGCTGAGAGACCGACCAGCTTCGCCCCTGTGCGCTTGCAAGCTTCCACTACCTTGTCCGGCTCTACGTCCTTACCCAGGTCATATACATCAAAGCCATAGTTCTTTAAAAGCACCACCACTATATTTTTGCCGATATCGTGAATATCCCCCTTTACGGTAGCCATAATCACCTTCGGCCCCTTGTCTTCCTTCTCAGGCATGGTCTTTGAGACTTCATCAAAAGCACATTTCGCAGCCTCTGCGCTCATAAGTAGCTGGGGCAGGTAAATTCTCTTCTGTTCGAAGCCTATTCCCACCTCATTTAGAGCCGGAATAATCATCTCATTTATTAGAGTCATTCCGTCCACAGTCTTCAGCCTTTCCGCTGCCTCAGCCGCTGCCTTTTCACTCATTCCCTTTAAAATGGCATATTTAAGAGCGGGCATATCGGCATTTCCCTTATCGGAGCCTGCCTGCGCATTGCTCGCAGGGCCCGTGGCGCATACAGCTACAGCAAAATGCGCCGCTGCCTCAATATACTTCATGCAACCCTCGTCCTTACCGGAAAGAGCCATGAAAGAATACCAGGCCTTCATCATATCCCCTGCAAAGGGATTCATAATAGCCGCAGAGAGTCCGGATTCCATAGCCATAGTAAAGAAAATGGAAGTAATCACCTCACGCCCCGGAAGTCCGAAGGACACATTGGATACTCCGAGAGATGTATAGCAGCCCAGTTTTTCCTTGATCATTTTAACCGTGTTCAAAGTGGTTCTCGCCGCTCTCGAATCCGAAGAAACAGCCATTGCAAGTGGGTCAAAAATCAGGCTGCTGCGGTCAATACCGAAGGAAGCCGCTCTGTCTACTATCTTCTGAGCAATTTTGAATCTTTCCTCAGCTGTTTCCGGAATTCCCTTTTCATCCAAGGTGAGGCAGACCACAAAACCGCCGTATTTCTTAACCAGAGGGAAAATAGCAGCCATTACCTCTTCCTTGCCATTTACGGAATTCACCATGGGAATACCGTTATAGATTCTCATAGCCTTTTCCATAGCTATACTGTCTGATGTATCCAGCTGAAGAGGAAGCGCTGTCACTGCCTGCAATTCCTTTACCACATTGCACAGCATCTCCGGTTCATTTATCTCAGGCAGGCCCACATTCACATCCAGTACCTGACAGCCCGCCTCTTCTTCCTTCACGGCCTCTCCCAAAATATAACTCAAATCGTTATTTCTAAGAGCTTCCTTTAATTTCTTTTTGCCTGTAGGATTAATTCTTTCCCCGATAAGCACCGGATATTCTCCGAATACAACATTCTGTGAAAAAGAACATACCCTGCCCACTCTTCCGTTTTCAGGCCTTATAGCCAGCGGCTTCATATCCTTGGTGGCCACGAAAAGCTTTCTTATGTGGAGAGGGGTGGTCCCGCAGCAACCGCCCAGAATTCTGGCGCCTCTCTTTATCGCTTCCTTCCCCAGTGCCGCAAAGGTATCCGGGTCGGTGTCATAAACTGTCTTACCCTCTACCTCCTTGGGCATACCGGCATTGGGCTTAAAAATAATAGGGCTGTCCGAAGCAGCAAAAAGCCTGTCCACCACCGGAAGCATTTCCTGAGGTCCCAGAGAGCAATTGGCACCATAAGCAAAAACATTAAGCCCTGACAGCAAGGTGGACATTACCTCAGGACTGGCCCCCGTCATCAGTCTCATGCCCTCATCATACACATTGGTGACAAAAATCGGAAGCTTACAGCACTCCTTGGCCGCAATTACCGCTGCCTTGGTCTCATAAGCGTCATTCATGGTCTCGATGGCTATGTAGTCAGCTCCTGCCTCCGCCCCCGCGCTTATGGTCTCCTTAAAAAGGCTTACCGCCTCCTCGAACTCCATATCCCCAAGTGGCTTCAGAAGCTTTCCCAGAGGTCCTATATCCAGTCCCACATATCTGTCCTTCTGTAAAAAAGGACCGGCCGCCCGGTCTCTGGCTGCTTTCGCCAGTTCTACCGCTGCCGTCACCACTTCTTTTACAGTGTATCTGCCGTCCTTGCCGTCATACTTAAGCGCGTTGGCTCCAAAGGTATTGGTACAAACA
>JAZUHR010000009.1:0-4246 GCA_045641825.1 Lachnospiraceae bacterium | reverse complement strand
TCTATGGTCTGTTTGCGATATTTAAAACTTGTCGTTGCAAAGTAAATATAGTATGATATGGCTGATTCTTATAAATCTACCATTTGTTTTTTCTATAGGGACGACTTTCGTTTCATTTTCCGAATAAAACTTGACGCTATCCCACTCGATTATTCGGGTGGACTTTTTTTTTATAAAATGGTAAAATTTAAGGGCTTATATATTCTAACTTAAAGGAGATAAATAAAGATCTTATGGATAATCGTTTCGCAAATTTTCTTTATCAGCCCATGAAACCACTTGGTCCTGACGGAACTATGCTTACAGCATCACCCCGTCATATTCGAATTTCCCATGATGCGGCACTCAATGGTATGGTACTGCTTAAAAACGAGAAGAAGACTCTTCCTCTTAAGAAAAAAAGCAAAATTGCTATATTTGGAAAAACACAGTATGACACAATAAAAGGCGGTGGCGGTTCCGGTGATGTTACCTGCAGCTACAGCCGTAATATCAACGAAGGCTTCAGACTTATGGAGCGACAGAACCTTCTGTCCGTATATGCTCCACTGGATGATTTTTACAAGGGATTTTTTGCAGAGGTGGCCCCGGGCTTCCATGGTGCAAAGGAGCCTGAAGTACCTGCAGATCTGGTAAAGCGTGCTGCAGCTGAGTGTGATACAGCTGTTATTACCATAGGCCGATTCTCATGGGAAGGCGGAGACAGAAAAGAAGAGGATTTCGACCTGAGCGTGGGCGAGCAGAGTATGGTGGCCAGAGTATGCGAATACTTCGAGAATGTAGTAGTGGTTCTTAATATTGTAGGACCTATTACCACAGGCTGGATTGCTGATAATGAGAAAATTAAGGCAGCCCTTATGGCATGGTGCGGTGGACAGGAAGGCGGCGCAGCCGTAGCGGAGATCCTCTGTGGTCTTTACAATCCATCCGGACATCTGACAGATACACTTGCCCGTAATTACCTGGATTATCCGGGGGCTGATACCTTTAATGAATCAAACGATTATGCAAACTACACTGAGGATATCTTTGTAGGCTACAGATATTTTGAGACTATTCCCGGCGCGGCTGAGAAGGTCGTATATCCTTTCGGCCATGGTTTAAGCTATACCACATTTGATATAAAGGAGCAGAAGTGCTGGACAGAGGCTTCCAAGGCGAAAAAGGGCGTGGCAGCATTGTCAGCAGAGGACCCGGTAATTCATCTGAATTTGGAGGTCAAGAACTCCGGCAGAGTTGCGGGCCGTCAGGTAGTACAGGTCTATATGGCTCTTCCCGGCACTCAGATAACCAGACCTGCCAAGGAGCTGGTAGCCTTCAAAAAGACCAGAATGCTTAAGCCGGGTGAAAAGGAAGTGATAGCCCTGGATGTAGATCTTCGTAATGCAGCTGCTTTTGACGATATGGGCTATATTAAGAAGTCTGCAAGAGTGCTGGAAAAGGGTGAGTATCATCTCTTCTACGGTGCTTCCGTGAGAGATGTAGTCGAGGCGAAGACAGCATATACCTTAGACAGTGATGTAGTGGTAGAGCAGCTTTCCCAGAAGGTAGCACCTACAGCCCTTCCCAAGAGACTTTTGGCCGATGGTACTTATTTAGAGCTGGAAATGGGGGCAAATCCCGACAGCCCATGCACTACTGAGTTTGTAGGCTGGACACTGCCTCAGCATGGACTTCTTACTCATGACATGATGAATGAAATGCGTCTTTATGACGGTCAGCACAGAAATCAGTTCGGCGAGGCTCCTGAGGATATCGTACGACCTGACTTCATGAAGGTGGCGGAAGGTAAGGAATCTATTGAAGAATTTGTTAAATCCCTTCCTCTGGAAGTCCTTATCGAGATGCTGGGCGGACAGCCCAATACAGGTGTTGCTGACACCTTCGGTATGGGTAATTTTATCGAGTATAATATTCCGAATGTAATGACCACAGACGGTCCTGCAGGTGTAAGAATTCGTCCTGAAAGAGGCATGAATACCACAGCATTCCCAAGTGCCACCCTGCTTGCCTGCTCATGGGATCCCGAGATACTTTCCTCAGTTGGTTTTGCGGCTGGTATGGAGACCAAGGAAAATCACATGGGTATGTGGCTGGCTCCGGGTATGAATATTCACAGAAATCCTCTTTGCGGACGTAATTTTGAGTATTACTCAGAGGATCCGCTGGTCACAGGTCTTATGGCTACTGCAATGGTTACAGGTATCCAGAAGGCGGGGACATCTGCCTGCATCAAGCATTTTTGCTGCAATAATAAGGAAATGGACAGAATGCGTTGTGATGCCAGAGTATCCGAGAGAGCACTTCGTGATATTTACCTGAAGGGCTTCGAGATTTGTATTAAAAATGCGGCACCATGGTCACTTATGACCTGCTATAACAGAGTAAACGGTCTCTATCCTTCCGAGAACAGAGAACTTTTACAGGGCATCCTTCGTGATGGGGGGGGCTATGACGGCATGGTTACCACTGACTGGCTCAATAGAGTAAGCCAGGTAAAGGAAATCAAGGCAGGAAATGACCTGAAGATGCCTGCAGGTGAGCCGGAGAGAGTGCTTAGTGCAGTTCAGTCCGGAGAACTTACCCGTGAACAAGTAGAAATTTGTGTCGCCAGAATATTAAAGACAATACTTCGTATGGGCGGCTATGAAATCAAGACAAAATAATTGGAATAAGAGGGAGCAAAGATGGTAGTTAACGGTTTACCAACAAAGTACACATTTCATGAATTTGCAACAATAGACAAGCTGACAGAATACCTGAACAATCAGTCCATCCCCATTGATATGATTGTTTCCGTATCCTATGATTCCAAGCATGACGAATGGATGCTGGTATATCTTCAGTACACAATTAAGTAATTTTACAGGAGGCATTTATGGCAAAGGAAAAAGAAATTCCAATGGATATCGTTACTCTTGAGATGGATGACGGAAAGACAGTTGACTGTGATGTTTTATCAATTTTTACAGTTAACATGAAGGACGGTCCTAAGGATTATATAGCACTTATTGACAGCACAGCAGGGGACGACGGAGAAATCTGGTTCTACGGCTGCAAGCTGAATCCGGAGGATACTGATGACTTCGAGCTTATCGACATCGAGGATGATGATGAGTTCGAGGCTGTATGCGATGCTTTTGATGAACTCCTTGACGAAGAAGAGGCTGAAGATATCTTTGGCAAGCTGACAGAAGATGAGGACGACCAGTGATAAAAAATGTTATCTTCGATATCGGTAATGTCCTGGCACATTTCAGATGGGAAGATGTGTTCAGAGAGACTCTGGGGCTTTGCGGACAGGACTTCAGTGAGGTGGCTGATGCTACCGTCAGGGCCGGCGTCTGGAACGAATTTGACAGAAGTCTTATGACAGATGAGGAGATAGTGAATATCTGCGTATCCAGAGCACCTCAGCATGAAGAGGTCATACGGCGCTTTTTCAGAGAATGCACAGGCGATCTTATAAGAGATTTTGACTATTCCTACGGCTGGCTTAAGGGGCTTAAGGACAGGGGCTATAAGGTATATATATTGTCCAATTACGGCAACACATCCTTTAATGCCTGTATAAGAGAGGGACACCTCCGTTTCCTGGAGCTTGTTGACGGCCGCGTCATTTCCTATGAGGTGCAGAAGGTGAAGCCTGAACCGGAGATATATGAGGAGATTTTATCCAAATACGCCCTTGACCCGGCAGAGTGCGTTTTCATTGATGACAGACCTGAAAACATAGAGGGAGCCGAAAAGGCAGGCATCAGAGGAATAGTATTTACCGATTTTAAAAAAGCAGAAGCTGAACTTGAGAAAATGCTTAATTTTACTGAATAAATGTCGAAAAAATAGATAGGGGATTCTTTATATGTAAGCCCCTGAAGAGGTTCGATATGAAAAAAACGTCAGTAAAAAAAATAGTGACTGCAGAAGTGCTGACCATAGCATTTCTGTTTGCGTCGGCCTGCGGGGAAACGGCCAATAAGCCATCTGCAGGACATTTTAATACACCAACACCTACTTTTAAAGTAATTACCGTAGATCCGGGAAAGCCGGGAAGCGGCGCTGTGAACGGTGGCCTGGGAGGCACAGGAAAAGATGATAATTCCTTTGGAGACATTGAAGACCTTATGCCTACAGATACACCGGCACCGGAGAGGCCAGGCAGCCCGACACCGGGAGAAAATTCGGGAAATGGCAGCGGAAGCGGCTCAGGAGGAGGAAGTGGCTCCGGAAGCGGCAACAAGACACC
>JAZUHR010000008.1:0-2148 GCA_045641825.1 Lachnospiraceae bacterium | reverse complement strand
AACAAAAAGCTGGTAACCGCAATTACTGTTTCAGGCGTTATCTTCAGTGCCACCTCTATGGTAAGCGGATGCGTCTATGGATCGCCGGAGGCTGATGCGGGCAGCCTGCTCACACCTACTACAGTAACCACCGAGGAGCTTGTCGACCTCGGGATAACCACTACCGAGGACATCGCTATTGACGAGATTGCTGATACTCAGATTGCCGATGCCTCAGATATTGCGGAATAATTTAGAATATGTGGTATGAATTAAGCAATATTTCTGTCGAAGATAAACAGGCATGCTTCGACAACCTAACTGAATACATAGAAAAATTAAGAACCGAACCCGAGCTAAGAAATCTTTTTATCGAAGTGACCATCAACTGCAATGAGCACTGCATCCATTGCGGCAGCAACTGCGGTGATATCATAGCCGAGAATACACTCACAGATAATGAGATTTTGCGTATGCTGGTGGATTTGCGTAATGATCTGGCTAACGCGGGTAAACCGTTACCATTCATAACCATTACCGGTGGCGAGCCGTTAGTGAGACCCGGCATACTAGAACTTATGAAAAAAATCCATATGCTAGGATATTCCTGGGGAATGACCAGCAATGGAACTCTCATCACACCTGAGGTAGCCAAGGGCCTGAAGGAAGCCGGCATGTTTTCCATCGGCTTAAGTCTGGACGGCATGCGTGATACTCATGAATGGTTTCGTCAATCCAAGGGTTCTTTCGAAACCACTCTGGCAGGCTTGGACAACTTAGTCCGGGAAGGTTTTGAACACATAATGGTTACCTCTGTTGTGCACAAGCGCAACATCAATGAATTGGATGATCTTTATGCTCTGGTAAAGGAACATAAAATCACCGAGTGGCGCATTACCAATATAGAACCAATTGGTCGAGCACTGACCAACACTGAGCTTGCGCTCACTCCCGACGATTACAAATATATGATAGACTACATCATCGAAAAGCAAGCTGACCCTGGCCTTAACATGTGGTTTACCTGCAATCACTATGTCGGTCTGGAGCGTGAATATAAGGTTCGTCCCTGGTTCTATTTCTGTAGAGCAGGACTCCAGGTCGCTTCCGTTCAGTACAACGGAATCATTGGTCCCTGCCTCGATATCGAGCGTCGCAAAGACCAGGAATACGGCAATGTCAGAACTGACCGTATACTTGATGTTTGGGAAAATAAATTCGATGTTTTCAGAATTCACAAAGAAGAAAAAAGTTCTAAATGTAGTGTCTGTGAGCACAAAAAGAATTGCATGGGTGGCGGATACCACACTTGGAATTTCGATACAAATGAACCTCGAATCTGTATGCTCGAAATGCTTGGAGACAAGCCTATAAACTGATAAAGATCGACCCTATGCAGTTATATGTATTCAAATGACTAAACATATAAAAAGCAGATATTCAAATTGAGGCAACTCCCCAAAAGAATATCTGCTTTTGTTTTCCATTTCTACAAAAAGCACCGATTTTTGTCTATATATAATATATGCTCAAAAAAGGAGAAATAGATGGCATTAATCCACCCCAAATGCTACAACAAATCCGCAAGCGTCTTTGAATCCATGTATTCATTAACTACATCATTCAGGCCTTCCCAGAAACCAATCGTTTTACAAGACGACTTCATCGCACAGGCCGAAGCACCTTCTGCCAGGCAGCTGACCGGAGCCAATTCTTTTTCAGTAACTCTTAGAATCTCTCCTATGGTGTAATCATGAATATCCTTGGTCAGGCGATATCCTCCACCCTTTCCCTGAATACCAACGACCATTCCGTTCTGTTTTAACGGGGGTAATATCTGCTCTAAGTATTTCAATGAAAGCTGCTGTCTGGATGCCACATCCTTCATCGGAACATATCCATCTTTCTGATTCTGAGCCAAATCAAGCATAACTCTCAACGCATAACGTCCACGTGTTGAAATCACAGCAATTACCTCCTCTCGCCATATTTTTTCTCATATGACTACTGTACATAGTAGCATTTTTATTCTATCATCTCAACGAAAATATCACTCGGTCTCCATCTTATAGAATTCCTCGGTCTCATCGATATCATTTACAGGAGGCTTAAGTCCTTCAATAGTGATATTGTTCTTTTCAGCATAATCCCAAAGAGCGGCATGAATAG
>JAZUHR010000007.1:0-16640 GCA_045641825.1 Lachnospiraceae bacterium | reverse complement strand
CTAATTCAATAATTAATTTTTTAAATAAATAAAGCTTATCATAGGGATATGATGATATATAGAGATTTTTCATAGGGAAAATACAGAAGAGGATAGGATAAGATAGGGAAAGATAGAAGAGGATAGAAAAAAACATGGCAGATAAGAGAAATGAAAGACTGGAAGCAATAAAAAACATAATTCGAAATGAAGTAGTGACTACTCAGGAAGAATTGGTGGCTCATCTTAATGAACAGGGCTACCTGGTAACTCAGGCCACTATTTCCAGAGATATAAGAGAATTGGGCCTTACAAAGTTTACTTCAGCAAATGGTGATTTGCAGTACAGACTGCCGGAGGAAGGAAAGACGGTTGACCGTACCAAGTATGTGCGTATTTTGAGAGAATCCGTAACAAGCATGGAAGATGCCCAGAACATTCTGGTAATCAAGACGGTATCCGGCATGGCCATGGCAGCAGCGGCAGCGCTGGATTCATTAAAAGTGCCTTACATTGTGGGCTGTATCGCAGGAGATGACACGGTTATGTGCGTTATCAAGAAAACAGAGTATGTGTCTCAGGTAATCGATACACTGGAACAGCTTATTAAATAAGCGATTTATACTTTTTTCTTGACCGATTACTTACTTTCTGCTAAAATTTTCAAGGTTATTTTTGATTTTAGGCCACAGACGGCTGAAAATAAGTTATATTTCTATTAAGAGAGGTTTATATGTCAGGTCATTCAAAATTTGCAAACATTAAGCACAAGAAGGAAAAGAACGACGCAGCAAAGGGTAAAATTTTTACCAAGCTCGGTCGTGAAATCGCAGTAGCAGTTAAGGAAGGCGGCTCTGCCGATCCTAATAATAACTCCAGACTCAAGGACGTTATCGCTAAGGCTAAGGCTAATAACATGTCCAACGATACCATCGAGCGTTCCATCAAGAAGGCTGCAGGTGAAGGTGCAGGCGTTAACTACGAGTTCGTATCCTATGAGGGCTATGGTCCTTCAGGTATCGCAATCATCGTAGAAGGTCTTACCGACAATAAGAACAGAACAGCTGCCAATGTACGTTCCGCATTTACAAAGGGTAAGGGCAATATCGGTACACAGGGCTGCGTAAGCTATATGTTTGATAAAAAGGGACAGATTATCATCGATAAGGAAGAGTGCGATATGGAAGCGGATGACCTTATGATGGTAGCTCTTGATGCAGGCGCAGAAGACTTCTCCGAGGAAGAGGATTCTTTCGAAATTATCACAGCACCTGAGGATTTCTCCAAGGTCGTAGAGGCTCTTGAAGGCCAGAAAATCAAGATGACAGAGGCTAATATCACTATGATTCCTCAGACCTATGGTTCTCTTACCGACGAGGAAGATATTAAGTGCATGAACAGAATTCTTGATCTTCTTGACGACGATGACGATGTTCAGGAAGTTTATACCAACTGGGAAGATCAGTAGTATTATTTTAAAAATCAAATCAGGCTCTCGTGGAAGTATAAGTCCCCGGGAGCCTTATTTTTTTCTTATTCCTCTTAAGTCTCCACAATATATGCCGATAAATTAGATGGAGTGAAACTATATTTAGTAGCCAAACTTCACATACTTTATTGACATTCAGTAGAAGAATCTATATTCTGTTTATTTAGGAGGAGAAGATTCATGCGTAAAAATATAAGTAACATTTTATGCTTCGTCATAGTTATTTGCCTGTTGGCCTCCGGCTCACTCACTGATTTTTCCATGAGCTATGCTATGACTACCATTACGGAAGCAGTGTCATCAGACAGTGCAGATTCAGAGACAGCCACGAACACATCGGCATCGGTTTTTGCCAAGGTTTTTGCTGCCTCCGGTTTTAATAAAGATATTTTCAAGTCTAAAAACCCTCTTTGGGGCAACAAGGACGTTTTGGCGGCAGGAGACGGCACGGTTCTGGTAGCACAGGGCTTTGCCGATAATCAGTATGCCTTTACCAACAGCACCAAGGAGCTTACTCAGTCTGACCTTACCATCGGTATTACCAAAATCAATGCAGTAGACTATTCACCGGCACCCTTCTCCTGTGACGGTGTTACTTTCACGTCTTCAAATCCGGGGGTAGTCTCCATAAGAGATAATGATACTACTGACCTTACATGTGTACTGCACAGAGAGGGCCCCGGTACCACAGCTATTACAGCCACCTTCGTTGAATATGATGAAAACGGTAAGAAGACCTATATGGTATTCCAGTTCAATGTTCATGTAGAGTTTACACTGATTAAGACAGGCTCTGAGTGGGTAGCCACAGGTCTGGACGCAGTGAACTCCAAAATTCTGGTACTTGACAGCGATGTATGGCCTATTGGCAGTGAATATCCTCTGGATATCAAGTATGTGGACAGAGCCAGCGTGAATGCAGATGTAATTGATGTTGTGGCCGAGGATAAGGACTATGACGATCAGGTCGTATCCTACTATAACGGTAAGCTTAAGATAGTGGGAGCAGGTTATACCAAGGTGACTCTTTCCACCCAGGATGATAATCCTGATACCTGTGTATTTAATGTACTGGTTACTCCTAAGGGTTCCCTCAAGGAAAGCAATCCGGCCTTCCCCTACAGACAGACTATCAGCGGTCCTGAAGGCCGTATTGAGGGGACAAAGTATTTTTCACTTTATACCAATACCGCTCAGGCCAATAACCTGATTTGGAAGGTATATTCCGTCACACAGGATGGTACTGAAAGGCTTCTGGGTACCACCAGGAAAAATGTAACAGGCTCCGATAAGCTTTCCTTCCATGCACAGGATTCTTCAGGTAATACCATTTTGGACTTCGAGGTATCAGATCAGTCCGGAGTGGTACATCTTCGTAATGTTAAGGCAGGTACCTATAAGATTCTGGCTCAGTCCAGCGAGGACTTTGACCTGACATTTAAACAGAGCTATATTGAATTTGATATTACAGTTCTTCTTTCTCTTAAGAATGAACATATTTATATGAACGTAGGCGATACCTACTCCATGCTTGATAATACCAATATCCCTGTAGCAGTATTTAAGAACATTTATACAGTTACTTCTTCCAATACAGCTATTGCTGATATTGATACCAATACAGGTATTATCACAGCCTTTGCTTTGGGCCGTACATACATCAAGCTTAAGTACAATTCACAGTCCGGAGCAGCTATTTTCGAAGGGGATGACAATAATATTCCTGAGGTTATCTACACTGTAGATGTTATCGATGCAATTTCCATTAACGATGCCCAGATTGGCTCCGGCAATTCACCGGCTTTCGAGATGTATGTGGGAGCGGATTTCAGACTTTATGCCAATGTAACCAATACCGACTACGATGTTTACTGGAAGTCCTCTGATGAAAACACAGCTACTGTAGAGGATGTAGGTTCCGGCTCTGCTATGGTAAAGGCTCTGAAAAAGGGTAAGGTCACCATTACCGCTTATCAGCTTATCGAGGGCGTAGAGAAAAAGGCCACCTGTACCATTACCATCAAGGAAAGCATTACCAATGTTAAGCTTGATCCTTCAGTGGTTGAAATAGAGGTAGGAGACTACAAGACTATTGTTGCACGTGTCTCCGGAGACGCTACTGACTTAAGATGGGTATCTTCCGACAGCACAATTTTTGACTTTGTGGACAATGTAAACACCGGCAGCAGCGTAACTATTCAGGCCAGAAAGCCCGGTAAAGCAATGCTTACCTGTATCAATCCCGACAATATTGTATGTGGATACTGCCAGGTAACTGTTTTCCAGAATGTTACAGGTCTTAATCTGTCGGAGTCCAAGCTTACTCTTAATGAAAATTCCTCAGATTACCAGCTTTATGCCTATGTGCTTCCTGAGACAGCCAGTGACTCCAGCGTGGTTTGGTCTACCACCAATCCTTCTGTTGTGACTGTGGATGAGCACGGAAAGCTTCATGTAGTAGCTTCCGGTGAAGCAGTAATTGTATGTCAGTCCGTACTGAATCCGGAATTTATTGCATACTGTAATGTAACCGTACTTAAGGGCGTTACGGGTATTTCATTTGATAAACACAATATTGAATTATATAAGGGTGAGGATTACAGACTTTCCTATGTTATCCGTCCTACTCAGGCATCCAATGTAAAGGTCAGCCTGTCTACTTTTGACGCATCTGTAGCCACAGCGACTGTTTCTGAGGACTACTCGATTATTGTCAAGGCTGTTGCCGCACGTACCACCAACATCATGATTATGACCGATGACGGAAAATACTGGGATCTGGTAGAGGTTACCGTAAAGCAGGTGGCAACAGGCGTAAAGATGAACTATTCCGATGTTACCATGTCTGTAGGTGAGTTCTTTGACATGACAGTAACCCTGACTCCGGCAGATGCGACAGAGCGTTCTCTTACCTGGGAATCATTAACACCGGATATTGCATCCGTATCCTCCACAGGACGTATCACAGGTCTCAAGGCAGGTAATGCCATTATCGTAGTCAGAACTCAGAACGGCCAGATGGCATACTGTAACGTAACAGTAGTTGAATCTGCAGCTTCCTTAAGACTTGATCCGGCGGCAGCTACAATTGAGCCTGGCGAGACTTTGAAGATTGATCCTATTTTCACACCTGAGGGTACCACCAATAAGGCGGTTGTATGGACATCTTCAGATCCTTCCGTAGCTACTGTAAATGCTGCAGGTATGGTTACCGGTATCAAGGGCGGTGTTACAGTCATCGAGTGTAAGACTGTGGACGGCGGATATTCAGCTTTCTGCTTGTTGAAGGTAGAAGAGCCTATAGTTTCCATCACAGTTACTCCGGAGGAATATATCCTGGGACTGGGCAAATATATAAAGCTTCAGTACGAGATCAGTAACAGTTCCACAGCTTCTAATGTTGAAGTAGAGTGGTATTCCACCAATGAGAAAATTGCTACTGTCGATAAGGCAGGCAAGGTTACAGGTGTGGGCTATGGTGAATGTGATATCGTTATTGAAGCGGTAAACGGCTATGCCAAGGCTTCCTGCCACATCCAGGTAGTCAAGGAAGTAACAGGAATAAAACTTAATTACTCTGTTATGACCATTATAGTCGGACACAATTTCCAGTTGAAATCCACAATTACTCCTGCAGATGCTACATATAAAGACGTGACATATGAGGTTTCTGATGATACAATAGTAATGGTAGACAGTGACGGAGTGGTTACCGGTCTTAAAGCCGGCACCTCTTGGGTTACTGCTTACGCACAGGACAATTCAGGTAAGTATGCTAAGTGCTATGTAACCGTAATAAATGAGATACCTGCTACAGGCATTACTCTTTCGGATACCGAGCTTATAATGCTCCCGAACGAGAAAAAGACTGTAAAGGCTACACTTAAGCCTACGAATTCCACAGACGGTCTCAGCTGGATTTCCAGTAATGATCAGGTGGCTACCGTAAGCTCCAATGGCACTATTACAGCCAAGGCTGTAGGCACCGCTACCATCACTGTTATGAGCACATCAGGCAAAACTGCCACGGTAAATGTTACGGTACTCGGACTAAGCCGTACATATCTGGAAATGAAGCTCTACACCCAGTACAGCAGTTTGGAACTTTTTGGTGCTACAGGCAATGTAAAGTGGGATGTGGATGATGTGACTATCTGTGATGTAAACAATGGTGTCATCACTGCAAGAAAGGTAGGTACTACCAAAGTTACCGCAACTTACAACGGGCGTAAGCTGTCCTGCACGATTAAGGTTGTCGCCAATTAAACCTTAGGAGGACTTACTTTGTTAAAGAGGCTTTATATTAAAAATTACGCCATTATCGATGAGACAGAGGTAATTTTTAATGACAAACTTAATATCCTGACCGGTGAGACCGGTGCGGGAAAATCCATATTAATCGGCTCCGTTAATGCTGCCCTTGGTGGAAAGGTCACCAAGGACGTAATCAGACACGGGGCTGATTATGCTGTCATAGAAATCACTTTTTCTGAACTTCCTGATCGTATTCTGGATGAACTTCGGGAGGAAGATATTTATACCGATGACGGAGAGCTGATTCTATCCCGTAAAATTACTGCGCAGGGAAAGAATACCTGTAAGATAAACGGGGAAACAGTGTCTCAGGCTGTGCTTAAAGGTGTATCCGAGAAACTTTTGGACATTCATGGTCAGCATGAGCATCATTCCTTGCTTTCAGCTGATTCACACATGCGCTATGTAGACAAATTTGCCGGTGAAAAGCTTTCAGAGGTTATGGAGAAGCTTTCCATAAACTACCGTGAATACAAGGGCTTAAAGCAGGAACTTGCGGATGCGGAGAAGCTGGCGCAGAGCCCTGAAGGAGATACAGGGTATCTGGAGTATGTGGTCAATGAAATCAGATCAGCCGACCTTAAGGAAGGGGAGGATGATGGTCTGGAGGAGGAGTATAAGACTCTTTCCAATTCCAAGCTCCTTACGGATTCACTGGGAGCTGCAATTTCATATGTTACCGATGGCGGAGAAGGGGCTGAGAGCCTGATTTCCACTGCCTTAAGAAGTCTTAAAAAGGCTTCCGAGGTCGACAGTAAGGTGGCAGATATGCAGGAGGGGCTGGTAACGGCTCTGGATCTGATTTCCGATTTTTCCAGAGAGGCTTATGACTATATTGACGAGCTGTCAGGCTCAGAGGAGCGCTTCAGCTATGTGATGGAGAGACTGGATCTTATAAACAGTCTTAAGAAAAAGCATGTGGGGCTTAACGGCAGTATCAAGGCACTGAACGATTTCTGTGACTCATGTGAGGAAAAATTGGCTAAGATGGCCGATTTGGAGGGCTATATCGAGAGCCTTAAGGAAAAGGTGGATAAGGCAGAAAAGACATGTCTTGCAATCTGCAGGGATATCACAGCCTTAAGGGAAAAAGCCTGCGATGACATATCATTAAAAATTCAGACAGAGCTTAAGGACCTTAATTTTTTACAGGCAAATTTTGTCGCAGTACGTAAGGACAAGCTCTTTGATATAAACGGTGCTGACAGTATCGAATTTATGATTTCGCTTAATCCGGGAGAGCCCTTGAAGCCTTTGACCAAGATCGCTTCCGGTGGTGAGCTTTCACGAATTATGCTGGGGCTTAAAAGCGTGCTTGCTGATAAGGATGAGATACCGACCCTCATTTTTGACGAGATTGATTCCGGCATTTCCGGGCGTACTGCTCAGAAGGTGTCAGAGCATCTGGGAAGACTGGGAGGAAATCATCAGATTATCTGTATTACCCATCTGGCTCAGATTGCGGCCATGGCAGACAGCCATTACTTAATCGAAAAGACGGGAGATGAGACCAAGGTGTCCACTCAGATTAAGGAACTTTCAGGCGGTGACAGAATCGGAGAAATCGCAAGGATTTTGTCAGGCGCCGAAGTGACGGAAAGTGTAATGAAGAGCGCGGAGGAAATGATTTCTCTGGCTCAAAAAATAAAAGAGGTTTAAATCATGAAGAATATCCTTTTTGTAGCATCAGAATGTGTACCATTTATTAAGACCGGCGGTCTTGCAGATGTTGTGGGTGAACTGCCCAAGTATATTGATAAAACAAAATTTGACTGCAGGGTAATGTTGCCCAATTACAGGGCTATCCCTGAAAAATACAAGAAGGATATGACCTTCATTACAAGCTTTTATATGGAATTGGGCTGGAGACAGCAGTATGTAGGTATCATGCAGTATGTAAAAGACGGCGTTACCTTTTACCTGATTGACAATGAGTACTATTTCAACGGCGATAAGCCTTACGGCAATATCTATGAGGATATTGAGAAGTATGCATTCTTTAACAGAGCCGTACTTTCAGCCCTTCCTCTTATCAATTTCAGACCTGACATTATTCACTGTAATGACTGGCAGACAGGCTTGCTTCCGGTTTACTTAAAGGATTCCTTCGCAGCAGGTGATTTTTACAGAGGAATCAAGTCCATTATGACCATTCATAATCTTAAATTCCAGGGTATCTGGGACAAGAAGACTGTTATGGATATTACAGGACTTTCACCTTATTACTTTACAAATGACAAGCTGGAGGCCTATGGCGATGCCAATTACTTAAAGGGAGGTATCGTATATGCTGACCGCGTAACCACTGTGTCCGACAGCTACGCTCTGGAAATTCAGATGCCTTATTACGGCGAGGGACTGGATGGTCTTATGAGAGCCAGAAACAATTCCCTGTCAGGTATTGTAAACGGTATCGATTACAAGGAGTGGGATCCGGAGACAGACAAAAATCTTATTAAGAATTTCTCCGTGGATACCTTCCGTAAGGATAAGTCCAAGAACAAGGTGGCTCTCCAGAAGGAACTGGGCATGGAAGTGAACGAGAAGAAGTTCATGGTAGGCATTGTCTCCAGACTTACGGACCAGAAGGGTCTGGATCTGGTGGAATGTGTTATCGAACAGATTTGTGCTGAGAACCTGCAGCTGGTTATCTTGGGTACAGGTGATCCTAAGTATGAAAATCTTTTCAGACACTACGAGTGGAAATATAAGGACAGAGTGTCAGCTTCCATTTGCTACAGCAATGAGAGAGCTCACAGAATTTATGCCAGCTGCGATGCCTTCCTGATGCCATCACTTTTCGAGCCCTGCGGCTTGTCCCAGATTATGTCCATGAGATATGGTACAGTACCTATTGTACGTGAGACAGGCGGCCTTAAGGATACCGTAGAGCCTTATAACGAGTATGAAAATAAGGGCACAGGCTTCTCCTTCACCAATTACAATGCGCACGAGATGCTTAATGCTATCAGATACGCAGAGAACACATATTACAATAAAAAGAGAGCATGGAACTGCATCGCTGAGCGCGCCATGAAGAAGGATTTTTCCTGGGCTACCAGCGCCAAGAAATACGAGGATTTGTACGATTCCATGCTGCAGTAAGTTTATAGGAAAGAGTCTAGATGCTGTTTGCAGACATTATCGTGGATATTTCCCACGAAAGCATTGACAGAACATTTCAATACATGGTTCCGGCAGAACTGGAAAAGGTCCTTAAGGTAGGGGACAGAGTAGACATTCCCTTCGGCAATCGTAAGGAAATGACCGGCTATATCGTGGGTTTCTCAGAGGCGCCCAAGGTGGAAATTGAGAAAATTAAGCCCATTATAGGCCCATCCTCCAAAGCAATAGCCTTGGAAGGCCGCAATATTGTTCTGGCGGAATGGATCAGGGCCCACTT
Source organism: Lachnospiraceae bacterium (assembly GCA_045641825.1). Classification (GTDB taxonomy): domain Bacteria; phylum Bacillota; class Clostridia; order Lachnospirales; family Lachnospiraceae; genus RGIG3528. The sequence goes on along the minus strand of JAZUHR010000007.1, from coordinate 7,455 downwards.
CGGCGGCACCATGAATGAGTGCTTAAAGACGGTTTTACCTGTGAAAAAGACAGTGAGACCTGTAGTAAAAAAAGAAGTGGTGGCGGCTGTGGATATGGCAGGCCTACAGGAGGCCATTGAAGTAGCTGTCAGAAAAAAGCATGTGGCCAAGGAACGCCTTTTGTCTGCGCTTTTATCAGGGGAGCCCATAGACGAGGCCCTCATAAAGGATAAGCTGAGTATCTCGGGGCAGACCCTGAATGCTTTGGAAAAAGCAGGACTTATCAGTATTGTTACCACCAAAATGGACCGGAATCCTGATTTTGTAAAGGCTAATAAAAAGCCGAAGCCTGTCCTCAACGAAGAACAGGAAGAGGCCGTAGACACCTTTATTGCAGACTATGACTGCAATAAAAGGAGGACCTATCTGCTGTACGGTGTTACCGGCAGTGGCAAGACAGAAGTCTATCTGGAAATGATAGAGCATGTCCTGGCTCAGGGAAAGCAGGCTATAGTGCTTATTCCTGAAATATCACTTACCTTTCAGACTATCAGGCGTTTTACGGAACGCTTTGGTGACAGGGTAGCTTATTTCAATTCCAGGCTTTCGGCAGGAGAACGCTTTGACCAGTATATGAAAGCCAAGGAAGGGCGAATAGATATAATTATAGGCCCCAGATCGGCCTTATTTACCCCTTTTGACAAGCCGGGAATTATCATCATAGATGAAGAGCATGAGGGCTCCTACAAGTCCGAGAGTGCGCCCAAATATCACGCCAGAGAAACAGCCATAGAGCTGGCCCGGATGACGGGAGCGTCGGTGGTGCTGGGCTCTGCCACGCCATCAGTTGAGAGCTACAGGAAGGCAAAGACTGGGGAGTACACATTACTTACCCTGAAAAAAAGAGCCAAGGCGGCAACTCTTCCCCGGGTATCCATAGTGGATATGAGGGAGGAATTAAAGAAAAAGAACAGGACTATTTTTTCGGCTGAGCTGGTAAATCTCATGGAGGACCGTCTGAAAAAGAAGGAGCAGATAATGCTTTTTCTTAACAGGAGAGGATATTCCGGCTTTGTATCCTGCAGAGCCTGTGGAGAAGCTATTAAATGTCCTCACTGTGAGGTGACGCTGACAGAGCATTATGACGGGAAAATGAGATGTCACTACTGTGGCTATACCATAGATAAGCCCAGAGTTTGCCCTAAATGTCAGTCGCCTTATATAGGCGCCTTTGGCTCAGGCACTCAGAAAATTGAGGAAGGAGTTCACAAGCTTTTCCCGGAAGCCAGAGTCCTTCGAATGGATGCTGACACTACCCGTGAAAAAGAAAGCTATGACAAAATCCTTACTTCCTTTTCCGACGGAGAAGCAGATATACTTATAGGTACTCAGATGATAGTGAAAGGGCACGACTTCCCCGGAGTTACTCTGATGGGTGTATTGGCCGCTGATTTATCTCTGTTCGCTGCTGATTACAGGGCTCCCGAAAAGACCTTCGAGCTTTTGGCACAGGCTGCCGGAAGGGCCGGACGTGACAGTCTCCCGGGACATGTGATTATCCAGACCTACAAGCCGGAGCATTATGCGGTGGTAGCAGCTGCGGCTCAGGATTATGACTCCTTTTACGAGCAGGAAATTGTGTTCAGAAGGCTTATGAAATACCCGCCGGAGGGACATATCCTTTCCCTGCTTTTCGAAGGAAAAAATGAGGAAAGATGCAGAAATGTCTGCTCTGATATATGTAAGGAGCTGGATAAATCGAATAAAGACAGGCAGGAAAATACGGGACTTACGATTTTGGGACCGGCACCTGCGGGCATTTCTAAGATAAACGACGTTTATCGTTGTGTCGTGTATTATAAGCATAAGGACGAAGGGGTACTTTTCAATATATCCGGGGATCTTTATGAGAAAAGAGACGGAATTTTGAAAACAGGAGTTCAGATCACTGTAGATATGGACCCTATAAATATGATTTAAAATTTACAATGTATTTTACAGGAGATTATTATGGCTATCAGACAGATTCGTGAGATGGGTGATGCCTGCCTCACAAAGGAATGTAAAAAAATCGACAAAATGTCAGAGCGTCTGCAGATTCTTATAGTAGATATGCTGGACACTATGTATGTGGCCGGTGGTGTAGGGCTGGCGGGTCCTCAGGTGGGGATTCTTAAGCAGATTTGCGTAATCGACGTATCTGAAGAGGGAGATCAGCCTCTGGTGCTGATTAATCCTGTTATTGTAGAGCAGGACGGAGAGCAGACCGGTGAGGAGGGTTGCCTTTCTCTTCCGGGACGTCAGGGTACAGTTACCAGACCGAATCATGTAGTGGTTGAATGCTTAAATGAAAACATGGAGGCAGTGACTATCGAGGGTACAGAGCTTCTGGCCCGCGCTTTATGTCACGAGATTGATCATCTTCACGGCCACATGTATGTGGAATTCGTTGAAGGCGAATTAAAGGATTTGAGAGTACAGCAATGAGAATAGTTTATATGGGAACGCCGGAAATCGCGGCGACAGTCTTAAATGAAATAGTTACTTCCGGTAAGCATCAGGTACTTGCGGCTGTCACACAGACGGATAAGCCCAAGGGACGTGGCATGGAGATGGTTTTTTCCGATGTAAAAAAGACCGCTCTTAAATACGGTATCCCGGTGCTTCAGCCTGAAAAGGCTTCCGACCCGGCCTTCATCGAGGAAATACGTGAGCTGAATCCTGATATAATTGTGGTGACTGCTTACGGTAAAATCTTGAAGCCTGCCCTTCTTTCCATACCGAAGTACGGCTGCATTAATGTGCATGCTTCACTTTTGCCCAAATACAGAGGCGCCAGCCCTATTCAGTGGGCCGTTATAAACGGTGAGGAAGTGTCGGGCGTTACTATCATGTATATGGCAGAAGGCCTGGATACGGGCGACATGATTCTGCAAAGAGAGCTTATCCTGGATAAAAAGGAAACAGCAGGCTCTCTTCATGACCGCTTGGCGGCTATCGGAGGTCCTGCAGTACTGGAAGCCATGGATATGATTGAGGAGGAAATTGCTCCCAGAATTCCTCAGAACGAGGCTCTGGCTAATTATGTTACCACCATCGATAAATCCTTCGGTAAAATTAAATTTACAGACGACGCCTGTCGTATAGAAAGGCTGATAAGAGGACTTAATCCATGGCCGGGTACCTTTACTTATATTGACGGTAAGATGCTGAAGCTCTGGGATGTAGAAGTTTTACCGGATTATAAGTGCCCCAGAGAAATAGAGAAAGTGCCCGGAGTAATAGCAGAAGTCAATAAGGACAGCTTCGTGATTCTTTGTGGAAGCGGAGCAATTAAAGTGCTGAAGCTGCAGCTGGAAGGTAAGAAGCAGATGGATGCCGCAGATTTCCTCCGCGGCTATAAATTGGAAAAAGGAATGCTGTTAGGCGAGTAAGAAGGTTTTTGTGAACGCGAGAGAAGTAGCTTTTAATCTTATACAGGATATTCTTGAAAAAAAGGAAAAATCCGGCGATGCCTTGCTCCTTGCAATGGAGAAGGAAGGACTGGACAGACGTGACCGGGCCTTTGCCCAGAGGCTTACCTTGTCTACAGTGGAGAGGGCGGTTACTCTGGATTTTTTCATAAATCAGGTATCCAAGGTAAAGGTAAATAAGCAGAAGCCTCTTATAAGGACGGCCCTTCGCATGGGAGCCTGCCAGATTTTTTATATGGATTCCGTGCCGGATTCGGCTGCTGTGAATGAGACGGTTAAAATCGTTAGAAAAAGAGGACTTTCAGGGCTTTCCGGCTTCGTAAACGGAGTGCTACGTGAAATTATCCGGCAGAAGGACAACTTGGCCTTACAGGCTTCTAATAATCTTAGTACTGAGTTTTCATGCCCATCCTGGCTCTGCGACTTTTTTACTGAAAACTATGGGGCGCAGGAGACGAGGAAAATACTTGAAGGGCTTTTGCGTAATCCGCCTCTTACCATAAGAATCAATAATTCAAAGATAGGGATCGGGGCTTACGAGGACTTGCTTAAGGACCGTGGCATCATGTATAAAAAGGGAGTCCTTCACGAAAATGCCATTATTATTCCTGACGGAGAAGTGACGGCACTTCCGGGATATTCAGAGGGGTATTTCCAGGTGCAGGACGAAAGTTCTATGTGTGTGGCGGCATCGGCAGGCCTTAAGAAAGGCGACTTTGTAATTGATGTATGTGCAGCTCCCGGAGGAAAAAGTCTGCATGCTGCGGATATTCTGGAGCTTCTTGGGGATGGGCAGGTGATTTCCAGGGATCTTACTGAGAAAAAGGTGGCTCTTATAATAGAAAACATAGGCAGAAATGCCTTTTCTAATATCAGAGCAGAGGTGGGAGACGCCACTGTTTTTGATGAGCGGTATAAAGGCAAGGCCGATGTACTGATAGCGGATTTACCTTGCTCAGGACTTGGAATAATCGGAAAAAAGCCTGATATTAAGTATAATGTGACTCAGGAGACACTTGTAGAACTGGCTGTGCTTCAGAGACAGATTTTAAAGAATATAGATGGATATTTAAAGCAGGGAGGTACTCTTATGTACTCCACCTGCACCATAAATAAAGGTGAAAATGAGGAAAATGTAGATTTTATCTGCAGAGAGCTGGGATATGAGCTTATAGAAATGAAGCAGCTATTACCCGGAGAACCCTGTGACGGATTTTTCTACGCTAAATTGATTAAAAGATGAGTACACGTGATATTAAATCTCTGAATATTGAAGAACTTAAAGAGGTCTTAAAGGAGCTGGGAGAGCCGGCCTTCAGGGCAGGCCAGATTTTTTCCTGGCTTCATGAGAAAAAGGTGACGGATTTCTCGGAGATGACCAATTTGTCGAAGGATCTAAGAGAGAAGCTTAAGGAGAATTTTGATCTGGTTGCGCTTAAGGAAGCCGGAAGACTGGAGTCGGTGGATGGTACCGTGAAATTCCTTTTTGAACTTGGTGACGGACAGATTATTGAGTCGGTTCTTATGAACTACAAGCATGGATATTCTGTCTGCGTTTCTTCGCAGGTAGGCTGTCGAATGGGCTGCAAATTCTGTGCATCCACTATAGACGGCGTTATCAGAAATCTTACGGCTTCTGAGATTTTGGATCAGGTTTACAGTGCTGAGAGAATCTGCAATGTCACTGTTTCCAACGTGGTGATCATGGGAAGCGGCGAGCCTATGGACAATTACGATAATTGTGTCAAATTCATCCGTCTGATTTCTGATGAAAAAGGGAAAAACATGTCAGCCAGAAATGTGACCGTATCTACCTGCGGACTTGTTCCCGGCATAAATAAGTTGGCAGAGGAAGGCCTGCCGGTTACTCTGGCACTTTCTCTTCACGCTCCCAATGATGACTTGAGAAAAACAATTATGCCCGTGGCCAATGCTTACAAAATTAAGGATGTGCTGGCTGCCTGCGATAATTATTTTGATAAGACATCCAGAAGAATGACCTACGAATACAGTATGATAGACGGAGTTAATGATACTGATAAGTGTGCTGAAGAGCTTGCGAGCCTTTTAAAGGGGAAGAATTGTCACGTGAATCTGATACCAATAAACTCTATTAAAGAGAGGGATTTTACCAAGGCTACAGACAGCAGAATATCCAGGTTTAAAAATTTACTTGAAAAATCGGGGATAAATGTTACTATAAGAAGGAGTATGGGCTCAGATATTGATGCGGCCTGTGGTCAGCTTAGAAGAAGATTTCTGGGTCAGTAAGGTGATTTTGGAGGCAAAATTGAATTCTTTTGCATTAACAGACGTTGGTAGCGTCCGCGAAATGAATCAGGATTACATTTTTAATAGCGATGAAGCCGTCGGCATTCTTCCGACCTTGTACATCGTAGCGGATGGTATGGGTGGTCATAATGCAGGAGACTATGCATCGCGTTTTTGCGTATCTGAATTTGTTAAGGAGATTAAGGCTAATCCTCTGCGGACTCTGATAGGGACCATGGAAAGCGCCATAAATTCTGTTAATAACAGGCTGATAGCAGTGGCGGCCGATAATCCTTCCCTGACCGGTATGGGCACTACTTTTGTAGCATGTGTGGTGGAAGGCGAGACGGCCACAGTCATGAATATCGGGGATAGCAGACTTTATCTCTTTTCTGCAGATTCGGGACTCAGGCAGATTACCCAGGATCACTCTCTGGTAGAGACCTTAATTAAAAGCGGGGAGCTGGACAGAAGAAATGCTGTACATCACCCTAAGAAAAATGTTATCACAAGAGCCATGGGCGTCGAGGAATCGGCAGTTCCTGACTTTTTTGAAATAGATATTACGTCGGGAGACAAAATTTTACTTTGCTCAGACGGTCTTACCAATATGGTTAATGATGAGACCATCGAAAGTGTGATTGATGCCGGAGGCAGCGATCTTAAAAATACGGTAAAGCAGCTTGTGGACCTGGCAAATGAGAAAGGAGGCAAGGACAATATTTCTGTAGTCCTTGTTGAAGTATAATGGCAGATATTGGAATGCTTATTAGCGGCAGATACGAAATAATTGAAAAAATCGGTACCGGCGGTATGGCGGAAGTCTATAAAGCAAAGGATGCAAGACTCAACCGTATGGTGGCTATAAAGATTCTGAAGGCAGAATTTTCCAACGATAGGAGCTTTATTACCCGTTTTAAGAATGAAGCTCAGTCTGCAGCAGGTCTTTCACATCCCAATATTGTAAGCGTATTCGACGTAGGCGATGATGACGGATACCATTACATTGTTATGGAACTGGTAGAGGGCATTACCCTTAAACGCTTTATAGAGAAAAAGAAAGTGCTGGATGTAAGAGAGGCAGTAGGAATCGGCATTCAGATAGCACAGGGTATGGAAGCCGCTCATAATAATCATATTATTCATAGAGACATTAAGCCTCAGAATATTATGATTTCCAGAGACGGTAAGGTAAAAGTAGCGGACTTCGGTATTGCCAAGGTGGTTTCCTCCGATACCTTTACCCAGACTGCGGTGGGGTCCGTTCATTACCTTTCTCCTGAGCAGGCCAGAGGCGGATATTCGGATGAGAGATCCGATATTTATTCCCTGGGTGTTACACTTTATGAGATGCTTACAGGACAGCTTCCCTTCTTCGGAGACAGTGAAGTAAGCGTTGCCCTGCAGCATATTCAGGCTGAGGCTAAGCCGGCCAGAGAGCTTAATCCATCCATTCCTTTTGCTCTCGATAAGGTGGTGCAGAAGTGTATGCAGAAGCACCCTGAGAATCGTTACAACTCAGCATCTGATCTTATTCTCGACCTTAAGCATTCCATTACAAATCCCGACGGCGATTTTGTAACAATTGATGACGGCAGTGAATTTGTATCAGAACCTACAAAGAGATTTTCTGAAGAAGAAGTAAAGCAGATAAAGACTCAGGCGGCTAAGACACCTGTAAAAACAAAGACTGTCAAGAATACTGCCGACAGCAAAATTCTTCGTGAAGAG
>JAZUHR010000006.1:0-6177 GCA_045641825.1 Lachnospiraceae bacterium | reverse complement strand
AAAACGCAAATAGCGCAGCCGAAGCCAAGGAACACCAGAACAGCCAGAAATGTAATTATTTTCTTGTGTCTAGCTATAAATCCCATTACTGCTCTTCTCTTTTCTCAATACGGAAGGATACCGACAGCACCAGCCCCATTTCCGCCATCAAAAGCGTTAACGAAGTACCTCCGTAGCTGATAAAGGGCAGGGCAATACCTGTTGCAGGGACACTGTTGGTCACTACCGCAATATTCATAATAAGCTGTAAAGCCACGTGGCAAAGCACTCCAACGCAAAGAAGTCTTCCGTAAAGGTCAGGAGCATTTACCGCTACTACCAGAATTCGCCAGCAAAGCAGAATATAAAGAAAAATAATAGCCATGGCTCCCAGAATACCCAATTCCTCGCAAATAATGGAAAAAACCATGTCATTATGTGCTTCCGGTACGAATCCCAGCTTCATGGAGCTTCCTCCCAGGCCTTTACCTGTAAGTCCGCCGGACGCAATGGCATACAGGCCTCTTTTTATCTGATATGAACCTAATGGGCCATCAATATGAAGCCATCCCTCAATACGTTCGCTTCTGAAGCCGTCTCCCAGAAATATATAAGCTATTACTGCAGCGAAGCCTGCCGCTAAAGTCCCCAGAAAACAACGCCATTGATTACCTGCCGCAAAACACATAATGGTAAAAATACCTGCAATAACCAAAGCAGTACTTAAATCCTCCTTGGCTACAAGTATAATAGCAGGTGCAACTATCAACATTATGAATAAATATCCCGGAACTCTACGCACAAGCTTGGGAGCAAAATGTGCAGATGCTGCCACCAGCATTATAACCGAAAGCTTGGTAAGCTCGGAAGGCTGGAAGGAGCCTATGCCGGGTATCTCCAACCAGCGTTTGGCACCGTATATCTCTTCTCCCACGAAAAGAACCAGTACCTGCAGGAATAAACAGAAAACATAAAAAATCAAATCAATACGCAGTTTAAAAATGCGAAGGGGCTGAATCAGAAGTCTGTAGTCTATAAAAGACAGAACTATCATAACAATTGCACCCATGGCAGAGAAAACAAACTGTTTTTTAAAAAGAAAAGTGCTGCTGCCGTATCTGATGCCTGAATAATAACTACTGGTAGAATAAAGAAGCACCAGACCTATACCAACAATGAAAATAGTCAGGAAAAGCAGGCTCTTGTCGTAAGTCACATATGAAGTTTTATTTCTGGCATTTTCCTTGCCCGGCACCTTGGTGACCCTTGCTGCTGTTGCCTGCATTCTTCTTCTCCTTTTTACACATTTATTAACTTGCCTGCCGTCACTCAATTACTTCTTAGTTGGGCAAAACATCTACTGCTCCTTCGTTCAGTTCAGGATCGTAGTCGGTATTATCCGGATTTGTAGCGATTTGATCCTCAGGAATCATATTTATATGATAATTAATCTCTCCTTCCGGATAGACCTTAAGTATGGGAAGGGTTCTTTCCAGAATCTCTGCAAAAAGAGTCTGCGCTGTCTTGGACTTGGCCATCATTTCCTCATCGGCACATTCATCCACAACCACATAGTAAACATATTTTGCACTGTCGTTTTCCACAAATCCCATGAAAGATACCAGATATCTTTCATCTTCACGTGGAAGCTTCTGGGAAGTACCGGTCTTTCCGCCGATTTTGTAGCCCTCTACCTGGGCATGCTTACCGGTACCATCTGTTACAGTGAGATAAAGAGCTTCTTTGATAAACTCGCTGGTCTCCTCAGATACGGTATTGGTAACTACCTTCTGTGAGTAGCTGGTCACTGTGGCGCCGTCGGAATTTACTATTCTCTTCATTACATGAGGCTCATAATAGGTACCTCCGTTAATAAGAGAAGCAAAGCCTGCCGTCATCTGCAGCATAGTAGCTGTAAAGCCCTGTCCAAAGGAGGAGGTGGCAAGCTCTGTAGCATTAAGCTGAGATACCGAGAAAATATTACCCACTGCTTCACCCGGGATATCAATTCCGGTAAAATTACCGAAGCGGAAGGACTCCTGATATTTATTAAAGACTGTTTTCCCCTCGATTGCAGCAATCTGCATAAGGGCATCGTTGCAGGAAAGCATAATGCTCTGCGCCAGAGATATTTTGCCATGTCCCTTTTTATTGGAACATTTAATGGTGATATCTCCGGGGAAGGTCTCTTTGCCGTCGCATTCCCATTGGCTTCCGCTCTTTATTAGCCCCTCCTCCAATGCTGCGGAAATAGTGAAGGGCTTGAAAATAGAACCTGGCTCATAGGCATCCGATATGCAGTAATTTCTCCACATGGCAAATAAAGCATCCAGCTGTTCTTTATCAGTCATAGCCTCAACCTGATCTGCGCTGAAATAATGAGATAGGTCTCTGGGGCTGTTTAAATCATAGGAATAATTGGACTGTAAGCCCAGAATTTCTCCTGAATTGGCATCCATCACAACAGCTGCACAGTTTTTGGCACCTACTTCATCCAGAAAACCATGTATTACATCCTGCATAACTCTCTGAACATTTATGTCTATAGTGGAGACCACATTATTGCCGTCAACAGCCGGCTTCAGAGTCTCTACCAGATTTAGTTCCGCATCATAATAACCGTAAGATCTGCCATTACTACCGCACAAATAAGAATTGTATGCCTGCTCCAGGCCATAGCTTCCCTCATCTCTGGATACCGTAAATCCGATCACATGACTGCCAAGCTCATTGTAGAGGTACATTCTCTTGTAGTCCTCTTCAAACCATATGCCCTTAACATTCTGCTTGTTCTCATATTCATCCAGAAATTTATCAAATTTACTTTTTTCACCATAGGTAAGATTTCTGAGCATCACTACATAAGAGCTTGTCGATTTTTCATAGATCATCTCTCTCACTATAGTCTCTTCTATATCGAAGGATTGGCATATAGCAAAAACAGTAGGCTCCATATATTTTTCACTATACAGAATAACCTTGGGATCTATCACCAGATTATACTGTGTCTCCGATGTCGCCAGCAAATTGCCGTTTCTATCCAGTATATCTCCTCTTTTGTAGGCCAGTTCGGAAGAAACATAGCTTCTTAATGCCAATGCATTCTGAGCATATTTTCCGTTGACATTTATATATACAATTTTACCAATAAAGAAAATAAGGAGCACTACCAGTCCACCAAACACCAGGATAAGCCTGGGGTATGTAGCCTCCATCAGTTCGCTCCTTATATCTTTTCGTGTCTTTTTGCTCTTTTCACTCATAAATCTTTATTCCGGAATCTCTCCGTACTGATGATAAAAAGAATCATTTTCGCCGGAGTAGTAATATACTGTATTATGATTTGGAAATACCATGCCCAGAGTGCCGACAGCTGTCTGATAAACATAATCCAGATCGACGGAATTGGAAGCAAGTGCATCCTCCATAGCATTATTCTCCATCAACTGTTTATTGTACTGGCTGCTCATGCCTGATACTTTCTTTTCCAAGTCTACAATATCTGCTCGGATTTGTAAATAACGAAAGCAAATGATAAAGGTAGCTGCAATAGCTGCAATCAGAACAAGCAGTGAAAAGAGGTCCATGCCCTGGCTGACTCTAACCTGAGGACGTTTCCTGGTTTTCTCTGTAACGGTAGATCTTATATATTCGTACTGCTCACGTTCAGGTACTTCCAGCTGCTGATTTTTTCTAACCGCATTGCCATCGTACGCATCCATATTTATTTTTTTCAAGTTTTTGTTTTCCATAACTTTCACCCGTAAGATGCGTTCCGTCGCATCCCTTAAATTCTTTCAAAAATTCTAAGCTTCGCTGACTTCGATCTTGAATTTTCATTAAGCTCTTCTTCCGAGGGAAGAATCGGCTTGTTTGTAATCACTATGCCCTTGCTTTTTTTACCGCATACACAGACAGGAAAGTCCGGTGGGCAGGTACAGGGATTTTCGTTTCTCTTGAAGGCGGTCTTTACTATTCTGTCTTCCAGAGAATGGAAGGTGATTATGCAAAGCCTTCCGCCTGGCTCCAGCCTGTCTATCATGGTATCAATAGAATTGGTAAGGACCTCCAGCTCTCTGTTAAGCTCTATTCTTAAAGCCTGAAAGGTTTTCTTGGCCGGATGTCCCTTGCCCTGCTTCATCTTGGCAGGAATTGCTGCGTCAATGATATTGGCAAGCTCCAAGGTGGTTTCTATGGGAGCCTTGGCTCTTTCTATGCAAATGTGCTTGGCTATATTCTTTGCGAATTGATCTTCGCCATAGTCCTTAATCACTCTAAAAAGCTGAGCCTCTGAATAATTATTGACTATGTCTTTCGCTGTTCTGTCGGATCTGTCATCCATCCTCATATCTAAAGGAGCATCTGCTTTATAGGAGAATCCCCTCTCTGCTGTGTCCAACTGGTAGGAGGAAACTCCCAGGTCCAGGACGATACCCGACACCTTTTCTATTCCTAAATCATCTAAAACCTCAGCCATGCTTTCATAATTGCTTCTGACTATGGTCACATTCGGAAATTCTGCCAGCCTTTCAGAAGCTGCTGCGATAGCATCCTTGTCCTGTTCGATTCCTATAAAACGACCGGTGCCATTAAGGCGCTTACAAACCTCTTTGGCATGTCCCGCTCCACCCAGAGTGCCGTCAACGTATATTCCATTTTCCCTTACTGCCAGTCCATCCACCGTTTCGTGGAAAAGAACCGAGTAATGTTTGAATTCCATTTTCTTCACCCTTCCTAGAACTTAAGGCCAAAGCCTGCAAGATTATCAGTTATATCATCTACGGAATCCAGCGAATTGCTTTCATCCCATCTTTCCTTGCTCCAAATCTCTATCTTGTTGAGCATACCCACCGAAACCACTTCCTTAAGTATGCCCGCATGCTCTCTGAGTCTCTGTGGAATACCAACTCTGCCCTGCTTATCAGGCTCGCAGTCAACAGCTCCTGCCAAAAAGTAGCGCTGTGCCTGTCTGGCTTCCTTGGTGCCCGGCAAATCCTTTAATTTCGCTGCAAATTCTTCCCAATCCTTCATAGGGTAAATGAAAAGGCAGCCATCTGTGCCTAAAGTAAGAACGAAGTGCTCTCCCAGTTGCTCACGGAATTTGGTAGGAATAATAATTCTTCCCTTATCATCTATAGCGTGTTCGTATTCTCCCATGAACATCAGCAGGCACCTCCTTTCCACCATTTTCCACCACAAGTCTTCCCTTTGCCACCATTTTACACCACTTCAGTGTTTTTTGCAAGTCCAAAGCAGGTCTTTTCACGGGATTTAAGAGAAATTTTAGCAAAAAAAGAAGCCCTTTCGGGCTTCTCATAGGGTCGACGAAGTGCCGGCACTGTTTCTTTATAAAGTATGTCTGTTTTTATTTTCCGTAAACAATCATTTCTGTTTCTTCGGTATATCCAAGGGTCTTAAGGTAATCCTGCAGGGCAATTATCTTTTGATCAAATCTGAAATATGCATCATAGCACTTATTAAATGCTGCCATTGCAGCGCTCATATCTTCCTTTTCCTTGGCATGCCATGCTGCTACAGCGTGCTTATGTATCTCACTGTGTGCCTCGAATACTTCTTTAAACTGTCTGCTGCTCTTAATGGCAGGCTCTGTCTGCTCTCCCAGCCATTTTCCCAGTTTACAGCTGCTCACATTATCTACCTGCGCCAGTCTGAGAGTCTCAAATTCCTGAATATGGTTATAAATTCTCCACATAAATATAAAGTGATCTACCTTGAAGACAGAGAGCTTATCCTGCAAGGTAACATTGCCTGCCAGCCTGTACATATCACTTCTTGTAGTATCAATATAGCGCCCCACCTTGAAGATATGCGTACCGATTTCCTGACACTGATTCGAAAGATTTTCGTAGCTTTCTCCGATTCTCTCAACTCGTTCAGCAAAAGCTTTAGTTATCTCAGACTGATTATCTATATCCGTAAAAATAGTATTGGCAGAACTGCTGATGTCTGAAATCCTCTACCATCTGGAAGGCGTCTGCCGCGATTTCCGCCTCGAAAAAGGCGTCGTCCATGTTTTGTCGGGATTGTCTCTGGATATTCCCGAAGGCGGTTGGTGCGCACTTGTCGGCCGAAGCGGTTCTGGCAAGACGACGCTTCTGCAGCTTTTGGGCGGTCTTGACCGTCCGACTTCTGGAACCATATTGTTCAGAGGCGAAGATCTGGGGCGGATGTCTTCTG
>JAZUHR010000005.1:0-4270 GCA_045641825.1 Lachnospiraceae bacterium | reverse complement strand
CAGATTCTGAATCAAAAGTCCCTTTTCCTTGATGTATTCAACTGTAAGATCTGCAGTTGAATCTGTAGAAATAACAAATTCTGCCATATAAACCTCTCATAACTTTTCATAAGGCACAAAATCGTGCCTCTTACTTTAACTCACTGTAATATAATATCAGTTTTCCCAAAGAATACAAGCATTTACGTCAAATAAACTGATTACTATCATTATTGTAACAATAGTCTATTTTCCGAAGTTTTTCTTCCACTTCTTCCCTGTTCACATCTTCGCCTATACACAATTCCTCCAGCGAAGAATACTTGTCTCGAAGCAGCATATTTACTGCACTTAACAGCATTACAGCATCATTTGGCAAACTCATTTCTTTTCTTCCCCCTTCGTACTTTCTTCCTTTCCCACATCGGTAAGCATGGTGTCTCCCACATGCCTTATAGGCAATAAAATGGACACTCTGGTGCCTTCCCCGTAGGTACTGTCCACAGATACCCCGTATCCGCTTCCGTAGTTCAGCTTTATTCGCCTGTTTATATTATAGAGGGCTATGGACGAAGTATTTCTTTCCCTCTGATAGTACTCGATTCTGTGGCGCACCATTTCCAAAGTCTCATTTGTCATGCCTCCGCCGTTATCGGAAATATCTATGCAAAGCAGGCATTTTTCGTAGGTATAGATGGCAATCCAGATTTTGCCGTCCTTTTCCCTCTTTTCCAGGCCGTGAATAATGGCATTTTCCACTATGGGCTGCAGGGTAAGAGGCAGCATCTGAAAGGCCTCCATATCCAGCCCCGGCTCTATATTTACCTGATAATTAACCCTGTCCTCGAATCTTAGCTGCTGAATCTGCAGATAGGTCATTATGTGGTCAAATTCCTTCTGCAGGGTAGTCTCCTGAGTAGTTGTGTGCTCCAGCACGTACCTCATAGACTGGCCCAGAAGCTTGATTGCCTTGGCCACCTCTCTGTCCTGATTGGTGAGTGCCTTCATTCTGATCATTTCCAGAGTATTGTAGAGGAAGTGAGGATTAATCTGGCTGGCCAGCACCTTGAACTCCATTTTTTTCTGGTCAGTATTGGCCTTCTGCCTCTGAATTTCAGCCTCGTATTCCTTCTCTTCCATCTCCTCGATGTTTTTCACCATGAAGAGCAGGTCTTCGTAGGCCTCGCAAAGTTCAATGCTCCTGAAAAGTTTTTCCGGGTCCTCGAAGTCCTCCTCACTCCATTTTTTACCATGGCTGGCCTTATGCATCTCATTTCTAAGAAGCAGTACCTCATCCGCAAATCGTCTGGTATTGAAGGCTGTAAGCACCATGGGAAGCACCGCAGCTACCAGAAGCACCAGCACAATCAGCCAGATATTTCTGCCGATTCTGGTATAGGCTCCTCTGTCAAAGGCCGCTATATAAAGCTGAGTATAAGAGGACTGGGCAGGCTTCAGGGAGGACACCGAAGTCAGCACCCGTTTTCCTTCTATTTTCACTGTCGTATCGTATTTAAAACTAACCTTTTCGAAGTCAATAGGCAGGGTCTCGAAGGCCGCTACCGTCTCCTGATCCGTACTGAAAAAAGCCTGGTCCCGGTTGACTGCCATATCCACTGAAAACGATCCGTTTTCCACACGGCTGGTAAGAAAGGAATTGGAAATAATAATTACGACCACGGCCTGCCTGTCAATTTCAGGCAAGGGAAGCTTTCTTACCAGTGCCAGAGACACCTCATTTTTATTATAGGAATCCTTGTAGCTGTAGCTGATCCAGAAGCTTGAATATCGGCTGCAGGCAGTCTTATACCACTCCTGCTCCCTGATTTCATCCGTAACCTTACTGATATTACCGGTGTTGGCGGCCTTTTCATAGTCCACAAACACCATAGCCCTTTCAATTCCGGCATATCTTTCAAAGGCAGGATCCACCAGCTGCACTCTGTTCAAATAGTCCCTGAAGTCATCAGATCTCAGGTATTCACCGCTCAGAGCCTCCTGCAAATCGGCATTTTCCACGATAGTCTGGGACATATTGTAGGCATAGCTGGTAAGATCGTAGACAGTCTGGGTAATTCTGGTGTTGTACTCCGCCAGCAGTCCCTTGTAATAGCTCTTCTGGCTGAAAAAGCTGGTAACGGTCAGCACTATTCCCAGTATAATTACCGGCAGCAAAATAGTAGAGATATACATCGCCTGCAAATCTCTTCCCATATGATGCTTTTTCTGATTACCTGTCTTTTTCATATCCACCACTAAATATTACCTGTTTCAAAGATAATTTATGCTATTTATTTTTCTAAGAAAAGATTATACTATAATTCATATTCAAAAAACAACAAAAATCAGGAAGGATTGCGATGCCAGTCATTGCGTAAAAAAATGGCTTATTTCAATGTTGCGCCGGAAAGCACTCCGGGTTATTTAAAAAATCAGCCGGCAGCCTTTCGCCCGGCAGCTGTATTCTCGGATCACGCCGTATTCCAGCGTGAAAAAAATATTAAAATCTTCGGCGAATGCCCACGTGACAGCTTTATTACCGCTGTTTTTTCCAAAGGAAATCACATAATCAGCAGAAGTGAGTCCCATTCCCTTCCTGCTGACTCACCTCTTTCTGTAGACAGAAGCGTGCGCGGTGATGCGCATACCTTTATCATTACTCTTCCACCGGCCGAAGTCGGCACAGGCTACAGCCTTACTCTTACATGTGCTCTTCCCTCCGGCGAGGTTTTTGAAAAAAAATACAGTGACCTGGCTGTAGGCGAGGTTTTCCTGGCAGGCGGTCAGTCCAATATGGAATTTGAGCTCAGGAACTGCTATTCAGGCCCCGAGTCCTTAAAAAAGGACAAGCCCAATGTGCGTTTCTACTATACTCAGAAGTATGCCATCTGGGGTGACGAATTTTTTGATCACGAGGATAACAGTGGCTGGAGCACCTTTTCTGAGGAAGCAGCAGGCTCCTGGTCTGCGGTAGGCTATTATTTTGCCAAGGAATTATCTGAAAAGCTCCGTATCCCGGTAGGTATTATCGGCTGCAACTGGGGTGGCACCAGCGCTACTGCCTGGACCGATATTAAGCTTTTGGAAAAGGACAGTGACCTTCGCAGCTATATCGATGACTATGAAAACTATATAGATGGCCGCGATCTCGCGGCCCAGGCAGCTGTCTGGAAGGAGTACACCGATTATGCAGCCGAATGGCAGAAACGAATCGATGCCTTCTACGCTGAGCACAAGAACGCCGAATGGTCTGAGGCTCTGGCTGCCTGCGGTGAGTGCGAATATCCCGGTCCCCTGGTTTCCTTTAATCAGTTCCGCCCCGGCGGCCTCTATGAGACTATGCTGAAAAGAGTAGCCCCCTACCCTCTCAAGGGCTTTATCTACTATCAGGGTGAATCCGACGACCACAAGCCCGACTACTATTACAAGCTTTTCACCACAGAAATAGCCTGCTGGCGCAGACTCTTCAAGGATAATGACCTTCCATTCCTCTTCGTTCAGCTCCCTATGCACCGCTACATAGGCGATCCCGATAAGAAAAACTGGTGCACTATCCGTGCCGCTCAGGAGAAGGTCTTTAGAACTGTGAAAAACACAGGTATGGCCGCCGCTCTCGACTGTGGTGCCCACAATGAGATTCATCCTAAAGAAAAGCAGACCGTAGCCCACAGGCTGTACCTGCAGGCCTTAAATACCATTTACGGTGAGGCTTCGGAAAACAACACAGCTCCTCTCTTCAGGAAAGCTGTAGTGGAATGCGAAGGCCTTATGGACCGTAACAAGCTGGGTCTGGAAATCAATCTGGATTTAGGCTTCTCCTGGGAATCCGAAAGTGCCAGAGTCCGCCTGTCCTTCAGCAATGTTAAATCCGGCCTGGTAAAGAAGCTTGTTCTCCCGGACCTGGACCCTCACGATGAAAATACTGTCGAAAAGACTATTTTCGAACTTTCCTCCGATGGACTCACCTACTATCCGGCAGAGTTCTATATCGACAGGAAAGACATAGTGCTTACCTCTTCCGAGCTCACACATCCCCGCTTTGTCAGGTACGCCTACACCAATTATGCAGCTCCCGTGATTTTCGAGAAAAACGGACTGCCTCTTTGCCCCTTCAGCACCGAGATCTAATCAAAAAACGTCGGACTTCCGACGTTTTTTTGCTCCCTCCGCGCCTCGCTCCGCTCGCAGCTTTGGCTCGCCACCTGCATCTGCAGGCTGTGAAGCTTCCGAAACGCTTTGTGGAGTAAGCTTTATGCAAGCGGTGCGGAACACTCATTTCGTCAGGTTGACC
>JAZUHR010000004.1:0-5357 GCA_045641825.1 Lachnospiraceae bacterium | reverse complement strand
ATCAATAGCCTTCTGAATACATTTTTTCACAAAATGTGATGCCTTCCTGATAGACTCGTGGAAGTCCACATTGTTCACAGCATCCGCAACCACGATAGAAGTAAAAATATCGCCCGTACCGGAGCGCTGAGTGCCGACCTTCGCAGTCTTTATCATATAGCTCTCTTTTCCCTCTTCAAAGCAGTAATTACAGATAAAATGTCCTCTGGGGATGCCCGTAATAACGATTTTCTTAGGGCCCATTTTCGAAAGCTTTTCAGCAATTTTCTCGATATCCGCATTTTTGTATTTCTCATCATACTCACAGCCGGTCAGGATGCAGGCTTCGGTAAGATTGGGGGTGATTATATCCGCATATTTCACCAGCCGTTTCATCCTGTTACAGATCTCGGTAGTATAGGTAGCATAGAGCTTGCCATAGTCTCCCATTACAGGGTCGATAACCACGATAGTCTCCTCGGTCTTAAATTCCTTGAAAAACTTCTCTACTATCTTAATTTGCTCCGCACTCCCCAGGAAACCTGTGCAAATACCGTTAAAATGCAGATCCAGCTTCTTCCACTCATTCATATACTTTGTCATGGAATCAGTAAAATCAGTAAAGAAAAAACTCTTAAAGCCCGTATGATTGGAGAAAATCGATGTAGGCAGAGGACAGCACTGGATTTTCATCTTGGAAATAATGGGCAGCTCCACCGCCAGAGAGCAACGTCCGAAGCCCGAATAATCGTTAATCACCGCTATTTTTTTCTGATTGTTATGCGACATATTTTCCGTCCTAGAATATACTTTAGGGGTACTATCCCCACAAACCCCTTATAAAATAAGCAAATCCTTGAATTCCTCACAGACTACATCCGGATCGTCCACTTCACCGAAGCCCCATGCCGCATGGACAAAATCTATGCCCGCCGCACGTGTGGCATTAAGGTCTCCCTGAATATCCCCGATGTAGCAGCACTCACTTTTCACCAATTCGTTTCTCTCGATGACCTTCTCGATGGTAAAATTCTTAGGCTGCAATGTATCACCGAAACAGAGGTAATCCGTAATAAAATCACCAATGCCGTTCTTCTTCATTACAAGCTCGATGTATCCCTTCTGGCAATTACTTACGATAAAGAGGTCATGTGTATATGAAAGCTGCTCCATAGTCTCCCGCATATGAGGATATGCTAAATTCTCCTTGGTCCCTTCCAGAAATTCATGCTCGTACACATAAAGAAGTTCCTGCATTTTGGCATGAATAGACTTATCAGCCTCCGGAAAAAGGCTTTCAAAAATCTCTGTCATTGGCTTTCCGAATTCTTTTTTAAGACGGTCTGCGGTAATCTGTTCATAAGGAAGTCCCAGCTCCTTGGCCGCCTTAATCCAGGCCAGAGCCACTACAGCTGTGCTGTTCCATATAGTCCCGTCAATATCAAAAATAAGGTTCTTGTACATTTATAGTCCTCTTTACTTAAGAATCTTTTCCATCCTGGTATTCATAGGCAAAAGTCCGCAGGATTCGTAAAACCTCAAGGCTCTTTCGTTACAATGCCATACATTCAAGGTCACATTATAGCAGTCATTTTCCCTGGCAAAGTCCAGGACATACTCGTATAATTTCTTACCGATATGCTGCCCTCTCAGAGTCTGCTCTACACACAAATCATCTATGTAGAGGCTCTTCATGGGCATCATAAGTCTGCTTTCCTCTGTCACCTTGAATATGCAAAGAGCATAGCCCTGTACCCGGTCTTCCTCATCCGTCGCCACGAAAATCGGCCTACTGTCATCTGCCAGAAGCTCCATAAGTTCTGCTCTGTCATACTTAGTGGTATTCCCTTTAAAAACATCCGGCCGCCCCTCGTGGTGTACATTACATACCTGTATCAGCAGGTCTTCAATTTTTTCAATATCCTTTTCACAGGCTCTTCGTATCATTCTTCTGCCTCATTTTCCCGGAAAATTAATTACTCTATATTGTCAAAAACATACTTGAAAAAGTCGGTATCCATAATGCTTAAGGAGGAAGCGTACTCTGCATCCACCACAGCAGCCATGGCATTCAGGTAGTTTTTCAATTCAGCGTCACTATAGCCGCTTACATCCACCAGCCACTTGGCCTTACCTGTAACCGCATCGTACTGTACGAAGTCCGTGATAAAGCACTTATTGTAAAGCACAGCCTTGTGTTCAACATTCGGAGCAAAAATATCTCGGCCGGTAAGCAGTCTGGAATCGTACTCCAGATTAAAAAGATTCATCATTGTTGGAGCAATATCAATATTATTGCAGTAGGTATCGCAGATAATGGGCTCCTTAATGCCTGCACAGTAAATAATACAGTTAGACTTGTACTTTTCGATATCATTAGAAGGCTTATAGCCCATCAGTTCGTTTCTGACTGAGTTACTGCTAATGTAATATGGATAATGATCTCCTGCAATGACGATAACCGTATTCTCAAGTTTTCCGGCCTCTTCAAGTTTTGCCAGGAGGTACTCCATTGCCTTGTCCAGTTCCATATTGGCGGCCATGTAGCCCAGTGCCTCATTACTGAAATTATAGCCCTTTTCCTTACTGATTTTCTCTGCCGCTTCCCTGTTTCTGACCATAACTTCATTATTGTGGTTATAGTCTTTCTTATAGACATAAGGACCATGGCCGGAGAAAGTCATGTAATAGGTATGGAATTGATCTTCGTTCACATATCTGTCTACAGACTGCAACATCAGTTCATAGTCAGAAGATATCCATGAATCCGTGAATTTCAAACTGCTTCCCGGAACATCGCTGCTCTTCTTGAAATCACATATATAGCCAAGATTTGGCCAGGACTTGTTTCGACCGTAGTATGAGCCCTTATAATTGTGGAAGCCGTAAGCACTCGCTCCTGCATTTTTAAACAAATTGCCCAAGCCATAAGGCATATACTTCGTAGAAGACAGGGCATAGGAACCTGTCAGTGCTCCCGCTGCAGCCTTGGTAGAAAGATTCGGCCAAAGTCCTGTGGCGAAAGCAAATTCTCCGTTGGTAGTAGTGTTCAGGAAGCTGTTGTAGTAATTGGTAAGAACAATTCCGTTGTTGGCCATCTTATGCAAAGTAGGCATAAAATCAGGATTGCATGCAGGGTACCAGAAGGCCTCCGCACAGATATAAATCAGATTATACCCCTCAAACAAGCCGGTAAATTCATTCTTTTCAGTGGCCTCCACAGTAGCCAGATAATTACAGAGAGCCTTGATTTTTTCATCATTCGTCCCCTGTGCCAGAGCCTCAAAATCAATTCTGTCGTCCTTCCAATACTGAATCGGAGTAGGTGAAGGTGATGGGGAGGGCGTAGAGGTAGCCGTGGCTTCCGGTGCTCTGGTGACATCCGGCGTATTCGTAGCCGCAGGTGTAGCTGTTACTGACGGTGTATGGAAAAGGCCTATGCCTCCCTGCTCACCGCCCACTCCTGACATGGCATCATCTTCTTTATAGGTACCGAAATTGAAATTTCGCATGCCATACTCCATCAGGGTAGTAGTCAGGGCGCCAAATTTTTCCGAGGTGGTATCTGTATCCAGCAAAGAACTGCTGTAAACGGTGTAGGCAGATGTTCTGCTGCTTCCGTCTATTTTTAATACGAGTACTCCCAGCATCCATACCGGCAGGAATGCCACCAGCACGATGATATGTAAAAGCACGCCATATTTCTCGATTTTAAACTTCTTAATGGGTGTAATGGCTACCGAAACGATAAAAGGAATCAATAAAATCAGCAACAAATACCACTTTTCAACCATGGTATCCACTATAGAGCTTCCGAAATTGGATACTGCGTCGCCTCCCATTCCGGCCATCGCTGCTGACCAGTATGATCCGAAAACACTGTAGTATATAAACTGAGATACATAATACAAAGTAAGAAGAAATGTTAAAACCGCTATAATAATCTTATTGATAAGACTCTTTCCCCAGCCACAGAAGAAAGAAAGCAAAAGCGATATAGCCGGGAAAAAACAAATCATCCACAGGGAGCTTCCATTAACACTTCCCTTTATGGTAATTCGCATGAATATTTCAAAGTAAAAACAAAAAGCCAGAAATAGACCTTGATAAAACAAAAATGCAAAAAAATCATCTTTGGTTACTTTCTTCATGAGTATGCTCCAATCCCTTCTCCGACAGATAAAAATCCATATCCTTTATTATAGCATACCTACCGTCAAGTGCAAATATTTTTCGTTAAAGTCCGAGTATTTTGCTCCCGATTCCGGCTCAATTTTCAGCCTTTCATTTTGACAATTAGCGAGGCATGTGGTAAACTTTTGCCTGGTTATAAAAGGGGGTATTTTTTATGAAGCTTAGAATAAAGCTTATTTTTTCCGTGCTCTTTATAAGCACGCTTTTTTCAGCCTGCTGCTTAAAGCATGACTGGAAGGAGGCTACCTGTTCCGAGCCCAGATTATGTGTAAAATGTGGGAAGACAGAAGGCACAGCCCTGGGACACACTTGGACAGCCGCTACCTGCGAAGCACCGAAAACTTGTCCTGTCTGCGGTGAAACCGAAGGTGCTGCACTTGGTCATCATTTTCTGCCTGCCACCTGTACAGAGGCACCAACATGTGCTATTTGCGCTAAAAAGGAAGGCCTTGCTACCGGTCATATCTGGCTGGATGCCAGCTGTGAGCGTGCCAAGACCTGTGCTACATGCCATGCAGAGGAGGGTCTGCCACTGGGTCACGCCTGGCAGGAAGCTACCTGCGCTCTACCTAAGACCTGCCGTAGCTGCGGTAAGACCGATGGTGATCCTATTACCATCGAGGAAGATCTTTTGAATCATGAGGATCGGGCCAACATTCTGGTAAATGTAGTCAGAGGCCAGGTATCAGCATATCCGACCGTCTACAAGGACTTTTTTATCGAGCTTGAGAATAATGATGTCCATTACATCTTCTATTATCAGGACGCCTTAATTCCCAATTTCAAAGAGCTCCGTGAGAAGATGCTGCTTCTGGACTGGCCGTCGCTGGTTCAGTCTGAAGCCTATGCTTTTTCCCAGTTATACGGCGTGTACCCGGATGCAGTAGATATTACCTATATGCTGGGAGACGAAGTGCTCTTCTCCACATTTGAATTATACGGTGAGTAAAAAAAATGACTTCGGAAAGTTCGCTTTCCGAAGTTTTTTGTGCTCCGCTCGTGAAAACTGTGTACGCTCCAATCTTTCCCCCGCACCATCTTCTATGAGTGAGTTTTCCGTTTTATAATGCAGCTGTGACTTTAATATTACTGTTAAGCCAATCTACGAAAGTATCCTGTCTTCGGACTCCGTTATGCTCGCGCTGTATCACCATGGCCTCAGAAGCTACTCGACTCAAACTCGG
>JAZUHR010000003.1:0-6815 GCA_045641825.1 Lachnospiraceae bacterium | reverse complement strand
TGTTAGCAGTGTCAGTTTTGGATGAACGGGTGAGAAGTTCAGTGGATTTACGGAAATATATGCTGGAAAGGGACTCGAGCTTCTTTACCAGATCCTTCTGCTGATCGTAGGGGATATTTCTGGCAGCTAAAAGATTGATTATTAACAATCTGAGCTCGCTGTCATCGAAGTCCCTGACCAGATAATAATCGGTCCATGTAACTGCATCCTCGGAATCCGCTTTGGAGGAATGCCGGACTTTTTTCTTGAACTCAATATCGTAGCCCATGTCGATCAATTCCTCGATATTACGTCGGATAGACTTTCTGTCAACAGTAATACCCATATGGGCCAGATACTTTACTATATCCTGCTGAGTTAGCGTATGGTCGGCATCTGAGTAGTCTCTTAAAACGTTAAGAATGGAAAAAATAAGGGTTTTCTTTGGATGATCTGCCATATGGTCCTCCTTGAATTAAGAGTGATGGTACAGGAAAATTAAATTTTTAAAAATTATATCACATTTTTTAGCGCATGGGAAGATAATGTCACATACACTTATAGTACAATAGTCCCAGACAAGGGGCGGTAATAAATATTAGCACCTTAAAAATTTATTAGAAAACGGAGAGAAGATAGTATGAAAATTAAGTGCCCAAATTGCAATGAAACATTTGATCTGTCAGAGAATGAGGTAGCTGAAATTATTAAGCAGGTGAGAAATGCTGAATTTACTGCTGAAATCGATGACTACAAGGAGCGTCTGGCTAAGGAAAAGGAAGATGCCTTGAAGATGGCTGAATTGGAAGCGGACAAGAGACTCAAGGCAGCATTGACAGAGGCTAAGGAAAAGACTCAGGAAACGATTGATGAGCTCAAGGAACAGCTGCTAAATCTTAGAGCCGAAAGTAAGACTGCAGTATCCGAGGCGCTTACCAAGCAGGAAGCAAAGCTTAATGCGACTATAGTCAAATCACAGGCTGAGGTGACTGCGCTTAAGGCTAAGCTGGATGCTGTGGAAAGCGAGAAGAAGCTGGCTGTTACAGAGGCTGTTACAGAACTTGAGAAGAAGCATTATGAATTAGTTCGTGCTAAGGATCTGGAAATCGAAGAGCAGAAGCGTGAGGTGGAATACTATAAAGACTTCAAGGCTAAGCAGAGCACAAAGGCAATCGGTGAGTCCCTGGAGAAATACTGCAAGACAGAATATGACATGCGTATGCGTCCTATGATTCCTGATGCCTACTTTGAGAAGGACAATGTAATTTCCGAGACAGGCTCAAAGGGAGATTATATTTTCCGTGAGGAGCAGCAGGGCGTAGAACTTCTATCCATTATGTTCGAAATGAAAAATGAGATGGAAACTACTGCCGGCAAGCATAGGAACGAGGATTTCCTTAAGGAGCTCGACAAGGACAGAAGAGAAAAGAACTGTGAGTACGCTGTTCTGGTGTCCATGCTGGAGGCCGATTCTGAGTATTACAACCAGGGCATAGTTGATATGTCATATCGTTACCCTAAGATGTTTGTGATCAGACCTCAATTTATGCTTCCGCTTATTTCACTGCTTAGAAACGCAGCCCTGGCTTCCCATAAGAGCAAGGTAGAGCTGGAGGCTATGAAGGAGCAGAACATTGATGTGACTCACTTTGAGGACGATTTGGCAGATTTTAAGGCTAAATTTGCCAGATCCTGTGAGCTGACCGGAAAGAGCTTCAAGAAAGCCATCGAACAGATCGATAAGGCCATAAATGACCTGCAGTCTGTTAAGGATGCGCTTACCAATTCCGAAAAGCATCTGATTGCTGCTGATAATAAACTTGAAGATCTCTCAATCGAGAAGCTTACCAAGAAAAATCCCACTATGAGAGCTAAGTTTGAAGAAGCCAGATTAGGCAATTCAGGACAAGAGTGATACGCTAATCGCATGTAAAGAACGTAATTATTTGCGGAGGTAAAGAGAAAATGAAGGACTCATATTTTGATGGTGGTTTATTACAGTTGATCGGATATCGCCTGCTGGGGGCATTTATCACAGCCTGTACGCTGGGAATCTGCCTGCCCTGGGCCTATACCATGGTCTATAGCTGGGAAGCCAAGCACACCGTAATCAACGGCAAGAGACTCAGATTTGACGGCTCAGCAGTAGGCTTGTTCGCCCAGTGGATCAAGTGGTTCCTACTCACTGTCATTACATTCGGTATCTACGGCTTCTGGGTAGATATCAAGCTCAAGCAGTGGAAGGTAGCGCATACGCATTTTGCGGAGTAATAGGGATAGAGAGACAAAAAGAAGGATGATATGAATGATATAAACCAGTGGAACACATAACCACTGGTTTTTTAGAATTTTTCGAGCCGAATCTGTTTGGTGGGACGATAATGGGACATGCCTTCGTTTACAATGGGGACATAAGGTAGCAGTAAACACAGCTACAAAATTGTGTAAGGTAAACGAAAGGAGACTGACTATGAAAAGAACTATGAAAAAGGGTACCTGGAGGTCATGCGGAAGTAAGAACAGATACAGAGATGAACATACGGTGAATCACTATCGTAAAATGTTTGAGAAAGAACGTGGTGTAAAGCTGGACTATTACTGGTGCCCATACTGCAAGGGCTTTCACCTGACAAGCCGGGAATATGTAGTATATGAGAGCCAGGATCCTGAGATGGCTACCGTGATGGTAGGGTGAGAAGGGGCATAGCATTTTAGTATTGGCCGTATTAATTTGCCCAATTGAATAAAAAACAGTAGACATAAGAGCTTGAAAAGACGATAATCAGTATAGATACATACGTCAAAGTAGGAGAAAAAGGGATGCTGTTACCATATTCCGATGAATTGAATATTGGGCATTTAAGCAGATTGTTTGATAATACATCGAATTGCTACAAATTTTTCTGGTTTCAGGCCATTCTTCGCGCGTTACAGCCGGATCATACGAGCTTCACTTTTGATGAACTGATTAATGAGATGATTGCTGATGCCTGGTACATGGTTACGGAGTATCATCTTCGTCTCGGACCGCTGGGCATTACTGATAATCTCGAAGAAGTGGTTAAGTATATCCATAGGAATTATAACTTTGCATCCTCTGAAAAACGTGAGAAAATCATCGAATTTCTGAAGAATACCGAAGATGGAAAAATCAGAGAATATAAGGCTTATCTCACTTTAAATGTTCCATATCGTTTGCAGGTTCCTTTTTACGATGAAATTACAATAGAGAGAAGCACATGGTACGGCCCCAAGACCCGCCTGACAGATGAAATTAACAGGCAACGAAGACTTATGTATTATTTCACACTTATTTCCGGGCTTGGAACCATAATAGAAGTGGATGCGACCTGGGCTGAATATCTTGTGAAAAATAGGGAAATACTGAAGGCTTGGACACAGTTTAAACTGATTCATTATCTGCAAAATAAAAACCCAAGTGTTCCTGGAATTGCGGACAAGATTGAAGCGCCTACGGCCAGAGATATTGAGAGAGTCAGAAAGTATTGGAAAATGATTATCCAGATTGATCCGTCGATTACAGATATCTATGGTTCAGTGGAACTGGCCGACGAGAGTATATCGGTGGATCACTTTGTTCCTTGGCAGTATGTGGCACACGATGAACTTTGGAATTTGCATCCTACGACCAAGTCGATTAACAGCAGTAAAAGCAATTCATTACCTTCATGGTCCATGTATTTTGACCCATTAGGGGAGATAGAATACAAGGCATACGAACTGAAAGCCCAGCACGAAATTCTAGCGAAGGAATTTAACAAGATTGCGCCTTATCATTTGAATAATCAGGATATCAGAAACCAACTTTATGCAGACGGTCTGGATAGGGATACCTTTAAACAGAGGCTGGAGCATGTAATCAGACCGGTTTACGAATCGGCGCAGACACAGGGATTCAAGGAGTGGATTTACAATGAGTGAGATAACATACAACAAACTCGTGAGAGATAAGATTCCCGCGATAATTGAGGCTGAAGGGAAAAAATGCTTTGTGGAGATTCTTTCCGACGAAAAGTACTTGGAAATGGTTGATGCGAAATTAGATGAGGAACTGGCAGAGTACCACAAAGACCAGAATGTCGAGGAATTGGCTGACCTTATGGAAGTAATTTATGCAGCTGCGCAGGCAAGAGGATATTCACTGGAAGAGCTTGAAAGCGTAAGGGCGAAGAAGGCAGAAAAGCGTGGCGCGTTCAAAGAGAAGATTTGGCTTAAGAAAGTCACCTCCTAACGTCCGGAAAGGAATCTATGGCTAAACGTTGTTTAAGGGCTTTGGCCTATGTGGCTTTTGCGATTTTGCTTATACTGAAGGTGGGAAGGTACTCGAGAGTCATGGTGTGCATCCATTACCTTCTGGTGGGGCTGGCTGATTTTTTGAAGAAGGGAAGGAGAAGGCGGGCACCATCCGGAATACCGGTGGCACTCAGGATTTTTCTTTTCAAAATGGGACTGGCGGCTGTCAGGATACTGATTTTAATCGGCATAGCCATGATCAATGGGACTGTGTGCCTCGCGATTATGGTGGTTATCGGGGCTATATGGATTTTGGACTGGTTCATCAAGGACTATGACGACGGTGAGCTTACTCTGGACGATATGCTGTGGATAGACATGATGGATGAGGACTAGGGACTGGCGGAAACAGTTGCTTTCCGGGAAAGGTAGAGGAGTGAAATGGAGAGAACAATCAAGGTAACAGGTAAGGGAAAATTATCGGTGAAGCCGGATTTGATAAGGCTTATTATCACTCTGACGCATCTGGAAAAGGAGTATAAGGGGGCTATTCTGGAGTCCGCCGATAAGAAGGGAAATCTCGTTGGGAGACTTAGGAATGTGGGCTTCGAGAAGGAGGATTTGAAGACCGTATCCTTCGATGTCAGAACAGAGTATGAGAGCTATCAGGATAAGAAGAACAATTGGAAAAACAGGCTGACGGGATATCGTTATACTCACGTGATGAAGTTGGAATTTCCTGCGGACAATGAGAGGCTGGGGCAGGTTTTATACGAGCTGGCACAGTGTCCGGGAGAGCCGGAATTTTCCATACAGCATACCATTTCTGATGTGGAGAGCGCCAAGAATGTCCTTCTGGCCAAGGCGGTAGCTGATTCGAAAGCCAAGGCAGAGGTGCTGACTGAGGCCGCAGGCGTTAAGTTAAAGGAGATTGTGAATATTGATTATTCCTGGGGAGAGGTGGACTTTGTGACCAGGCCTGTGCATGCTTTAATGATGAATGGGCGTCGCGGTATGGAGATGGAAAAGTCCGCTGTGAATCTGGACATAGAAGCAGATGATATCGATGTTACAGACAGTGTGACAGTAGTGTGGAGAATCGAGTGATTTTTACGAGGTGATAGATGAAAATCGCAGTTTATTGTGGGTCGGGCTTCGGCAATGACCCGGCATATGCAGAAGGTGCGAAGCACCTGGGACAATGGATAGGCTCCAAAGGGCATACGCTGGTGTATGGCGGCGGTGAAGCGGGACTCATGGGCAGTGTGGCCCGTGCGGTCTATGAGGCCGGATGCCCGGTGATAGGCGTCGTTCCCGGCGATGTGGAATTCATAAAGAGCAGGCCCCAGCCCTATGTGACGGAGCTGATAGAGGCGCGTAACATGAGCGAGCGCAAGGAAAAGATGCTGGAGATAGCGGATGCTTATATAGCCCTTCCGGGTGGCATTGGCACGCTGGATGAGATGTCTGAGGCTATCACTCTGACCAAGATAGGAGTGTGGGATAAGAAGTGCATTCTTTTTAACCAGAACGGCTTCTACGAGTCCTTTAAGCGTGTAATAGAAGATATGGTAGCAGCCGGATTTATAAGGGCGGCCTCTATGGGGCATGTGCTTTTTTCGGCAGATGTGGATGAAATCGAGGCCTTTATAGGCGGTAAGTAGGCGGTAAGTAAATGAGCATAATCTCCAGAAAAACGTGGATTTTTTCCGGAGAGTGTGATATACTTTTTCACTGTGGTCGGATATGATCATGTGAGCGGATATGGTGGAATTCTTGACAAATGAAGCGAAGATTCATTTGTAGGCAGACACAGTTCACGGAGTGAACGAGTGGCTGGCAATTCCACTGAATAGGTTTAGCTACAATAGGCGGATATGGTGGAATTGGCAGACACGCCAGATTTAGGTTCTGGTGCGCAAGCGTGCAGGTTCAAGTCCTGTTATCCGCACTGTAAAAGGAGTCTTGATGAGTTGTTAAGGCTCTTTTTGCTTGCCATCTTTTTATAAATAGATATGGGCATAGAAAACAGGGGGATATATGAAAAATAGGGGATTAAGATTATTAATGGCATGTACCATGGTAGTATCACTACTCGTGGGGTGCAGTGGAGGAAAGCAGATAATGTCAGAAGTGGAAAGGTTCATGATATAACCGTTATCATGTATTATTCAGGAGAGAGAATGTATGTAGATTACAGTGTACTGAATATGCAGAAAGCAGTTTCCGAGAAGAAAGTTCCAATAAATGTTTTTGTTGACTGATGCAATGATAAAAGCGGAGAAAAATCCGCTTTTTTTGTTCTATTCAAAAAACTGGGCAAAATATAACGATTGCGACTTGAAAAGTATCATAATGTGAATTGAAACATAAATTGACAAAACGTACGCAATCTATTATGATAAACGTACGATGACTAAGCTGTGATGTGGAGGTTATATTATGGTATATGCAAAGAGTATGGATGTAAGGGATAATTTTAAGTCGTGGTGAGGACAAGGGGCTTATGGTGAAATAATACAAATATCCAGACCCGGAAATAATTTTGTATATTTGATTAATCAAGAAACGTACGAAAAACT
>JAZUHR010000002.1:0-4012 GCA_045641825.1 Lachnospiraceae bacterium | reverse complement strand
AACAGAGTTAATAGCACTTTTTATGAAATTTTTGAAGGTTACAATAAAAACCACGACTCTCGCGTCGGACTTAATTGTGGATATGCTTATGGAAAGAGGCATCGAGGGCGCTGAAGTCAGGGATAATGTACAGATTACCGAAGAAGAAAAGAAAAGCATGTTTATTGACATCCTGCCGGAGCTGCCACCGGATGACGGTAGTGCTGAGGTAAGCTTTTACCTGGATCGGGATATGGGAGACGCGGCATTAAGCGAAAAGATAGAAGAAGTTAAGGCCGGTCTTGCTGAGACGGCGGATTTTATGGATATAGGAAGCGGAGAAATCACCACAGAGAATATCGACGAGGATGATTTTAAGGACAACTGGAAGGAATTTTTCCATCCCTTTAAGGTGAATGAAAATATCGCCATAAAGCCGACATGGGAGGAATTGCCTGAGGGCTTTGAAGCCAAGTATGTGCTGACACTGGATCCCGGCTCTGCCTTCGGTACAGGAGAGCACGAGACCACCAGACTCTGCATGATTAATTTGGAAAAATATATGACTGCCGACAGCACGGTGATGGATATAGGCTGCGGCAGTGGTATTCTGTCTATCCTGGCCAGCAAGCTGGGAGCCAAGCGGGTTATCGGTACTGATATCGATGAAAATGCAGTAAATATCTCTGTGGAAAATACCGAGAGCAATGGCATCGAGACTAAGAGATGCGACACACCTGACAGCTTGGCAGATGAGATTTTCGGCCAGTGCACCTACTCTTTTTCCAATGTTTTTGATAAAGATGTAAGAGACATGCTGAATGCTGCAAATGGTGGGAAATTTGATGTGGTCGTGGCCAATATTCTGGCAGATGTTATAATGCCTATTGCAGGCTTCGTTAAGGAAATTCTGAAGGAAGACGGTATTTTCATTTCCTCCGGCATCTATAAGAATCGCATCGAGGAAGTCAGAGATGCCTGTGAAAAAGCAGGACTGGAGATTATGGAAGTGGTGACAGAGGGAGACTGGAGTTCCTTCGTCTGCATGAATCCTGCCGAAATGGAAAAATAGACTGAAGAGGTAAAATATGCCCAGATTTTATTGCGATGGCGTAGCCGGTGAGGACTTACTCTATATTACCGGCGATGATGTAAATCATATAAAAAATGTGCTCAGACTCCGTGTGGGAGATGAAATTACCGTTACAGACGGACAGGGCATGGATTACAGGTGCGAAATCAGTGATTTGTCCGATAAAAATGCAGTGGCCTGCCATATTTTAGCGGCTAAGGAAAATGACACTGAGCTGCCGGTAAGAATCGTTTTGTACCAGGGTCTGCCCAAAAAGGACAAGATGGAGCTTATCATCCAGAAGGCGGTGGAACTGGGAGTCAGCGAAATCGTGCCTGTAAGCATGAAAAGAAGTATCATGAAGGTGGAGGACGATAAGTCCGAGGCCAAGAAAAACGCCCGCTGGACAGAGATCGCAAGAGCAGCAGGTAAGCAGTCGGGACGTGGCAAAATGCCGGTGGTGGGTAAGGTTCTTTCCATGAAGGAAGCTGTGAAAAGAGCTGCTCTGGACTGTGAAAACGGTCTTATCGCCGTACCCTATGAAAATTCAAGGGGAATGCTGGCTCTTTCCGATATGCTGGACGATATAAATCAAAGAGTGGATAAGAAGTCATTCCCCACGGTATCTGTTTTTATAGGGCCGGAGGGTGGCTTTGAGGAAAGTGAGATTGAACTTCTCAAGGCAAACGGAGCAGAGACGGTATCTCTGGGTAAACGCATACTCCGCACCGAGACCGCGGGACTCACCTTTTTCTCGATACTCATGTACGAAGTGGAAAAGAATATTGATAAAGCAATAATTGACAGAGAAAAGTAGGTAAAATGGAAGCATATCTGGATAATGCGGCTACCACCAAGGTAAGCCCGGAAGTTTATAAAAAAATGAGCGAGACCTTTCTCGCGGAGTTCGGTAATCCTTCTTCTAAGCATACTGTCGGTATGAATGCCGAGCGTTATGTGACGGAAAGCAGGAGTGCAATTGCGAAAATTCTTAAGTGCGAGCCGTCTGAGATTATTTTTACCTCGGGAGGTACCGAATCCAACAATATGGCCCTTATAGGCGGCGCCCTGGCCAAGGCGAGACGGGGAAAGCATATTATCACCACGCGCACAGAGCACGCTTCGGTCTACAATCCCGTGCTCTTTCTTAAAGAGCAGGGCTTCGAGGTCTCCTTCTGCGAAGTGGACAAGTGGGGCAGAGTGGACATTCAAAACCTCCTGTCTCTTATGAGAGAGGACACGGTCCTGGTCTCCGTTATGATGGTCAACAACGAGGTGGGCTCCATCAATCCCATTAAGGAAATATCCGATAAAATCAAGGAAAAACGCCCGGAGGTGCTTTTCCACGTAGATGCCATTCAGGCCTTCGGAAAAATGAAAATCGTGCCCAAGAATCTGGGAATTGACCTCATGTCCGTAAGCGGTCACAAGATTCACGGACCCAAGGGCTCGGGTTTTCTTTATGTGAAAAAGGGAGTTATCATTAAGCCTATCATCTATGGTGGTGGTCAGGAGAAGGGCATGAGATCAGGTACGGAGAATGTTCCGGCTATTGCCGGACTGGGTGTGGCCGCAGCTGAAATGTATGGCGATTTGGATAATATCCGTGAAAAATTGTATGCCTGCAAGAGAACTATGTATGAAGGCTTATCTGCCATACCCGGCGTGTACGTTCATGCCGTTAAAGATGCTGAGGATATAGAAAATACGGCCCCTCACATAATCAGCGCCGGCTTTGAAAAGGTGAGAGCGGAGGTGCTTCTCCACGCCCTGGAGGAAAAGGGAGTGTATGTTTCCTCAGGCTCTGCATGTTCATCCAATCATCCGGCTATATCCGGCACATTAAAGGCCATAGGATCACCGGAAAAATACCTGGATTCCACCATCAGGTTCAGCTTTTGCAGGGAAACTACCATAGAGGAAGTAGAGTACGCGCTGGAGTGCATAAAGGAACTTCTACCGGTACTCACCAGATTTACCAGAAAATAGCATAAATAAAGGATTTATTGTATTCCCCGGCCGGTGGTTTGCCTTGCAAACTGCCGGCCTTTGTGGTATGATAAAGTAGTCTAACTTTGCGAAGGAGAATGATGACAAAGGCTTCGCTATTCGAGTAAAATTTAGGAGACAGGAAGATAAATATGTATAAAGCATTACTTGTAAAATATGGTGAAATCGGTCTTAAGGGCAAGAACAGAGGACAGTTCGAGGCAGCTCTGGTAGCTCAGGTAGAGCGTCATTTACAGCCTATGGGAGATTTTGTGGTTACCAGAGAGCAGGGAAGAATTCTGGTGGAATGCCCTGATGATTATGATTTTGACGAGACTATAGAGGAACTTCAGAAGGTTTTCGGTATTGTAGGTATTTCACCTGTAGTAGTTTCCGACTCCATAGAGTGGGCAGATATCGTGGAGAAGGCGAAGGAATATATCGATATGGCCTTCGAAAAGAAGGATTTTACCTTCAAGGTGGAATCCCGTCGTGCGGATAAGCGTTATCCTATAACATCCCCTGAGATGAGTGCCATGATGGGAGAAGAAATTCTTAAGGCTTACCCTGAGACCAGGGTGGATGTGCACAATCCTATGGTTGAACTCCGTCTGGAGGTACGTGCCAAGGCCTATGTTTATTCCACCACCATTCCTTGTGACGGCGGTATGCCTGTAGGTACTGCAGGTAAGGCTATGCTCTTACTTTCCGGTGGTATTGACAGCCCTGTTGCAGGCTATATGATTGCCAAGCGTGGTGTAGAGATTGAGGCTACATACTTCCATGCGCCGCCTTACACTTCTGAGAGAGCCAAGCAGAAGGTAGTGGATCTGGCCCGCATTATCAGTGCATACACAGGCCCTATCAAGCTCAATGTGGTCAATTTTACCGATGTACAGCTGGCTATCTACGAGAATTGTCCTCATGAGCAGCTGACCATCATTATGAGAAGATATATGATGCGTATTGCAG
>JAZUHR010000001.1:0-6031 GCA_045641825.1 Lachnospiraceae bacterium | reverse complement strand
GATAGGTTTCCACCGACAAGAAAAAGAAAGACCAAAAGCAGCACTCAAAAATGCTACCTTTGGTCTTAAAACCCTTTATTTCAAGCCTTTTGACGGCTATCCCTATTTTACCTTTGACATCAACACGACTGTCTCAACATGCACCGTCCCCGGGAACATATCGACCATAGCCACTTTCTTTACTTCGTAGCCAGCCTCGAGGAAGCTCGGCAAGTCACGGGAAAGAGAGGTGGGCTTGCAGGAGATGTAAATCATGTTGTCCACATTGTAATTTATAAGCTTCGGCAGAGCCTTGGGGTGGATGCCGTCGCGAGGTGGGTCAAGGACGATAAAGTCCGGCATTTTGTCGATGGAGTCAAGGGTCTTAAGGACGTCGCCTGCCAGGAAAGTGCAATTAGTAAGGCCGTTTAAGGCAGCATTATCCTTGGCTGCTTCCACTGCCTCTTCCACTATCTCCACGCCGATAACCTGGCTGGCAGCAGGCGCCAGGAGCTGAGCGATAGTACCGGTGCCGGAATACAAGTCGTAAATCACAGGTAGTTTGGACTGATCTTTTTCATGCCCCTTTTCGATGCCCATGGATTCGAAAATAAAGTCACGGGCTGTGTCATACAATACCTCAGCCCCCAATGAATTAGTCTGGAAAAACGAGAATGTGGACACCTTAAATTTAAGGCCCAGAATTTCCTCGTAAAAATAATCGTGGCCATAGAGAATGTCAGTCCTGTCAGCCACCACCACGTCAGCCAATGAATCATTTACAGAATGCAAAATGCCTGCAAAAGAGCCCTCCAGCGGCAAAGCCAAAAGAGCCTCCCTGATAGCCTCCATATCAAATTCACACTGGCTGGTAGTCACCAGGTCCAAAAGAATTTCCCCTGTTTTTTCTGCTCTACGCACCAGTAGGTGACGCAGGAGCCCTTCATGGGTATTTTTATGGTAATAACCCAGGTTCTGACGCTTACATTCGGTGATAACGCACTTCAGGATTTTTCTGATGTCCTCGCACACAATCTGACAGGAAGACACGTCCACGATATCATAAAAAGAGCCCTTCTTATGCAGGCCCAGTGTCAGCTCGCCACCCTTACAGGAGTCACCGAAGGAAAATTCCATCTTGTTCTTGTAGCCGTATTTTTTCGGGCTTCCCTTGATTCCTTTATAGATTTCAGTCTTCTCAAAGCCCTCTCCCAGCACCGGAGAAAGCAGCTTTACTACCTGTCTTTCCTTTAAGGCCAGCTGATCTTCGTAGGCAATATTCTGGTAGGAGCATCCGCCGCAGATACCAAAATGCGGACAAGGACTTGCTATCTCGTTGTCTGCAGGCTTTTCTACCGAGAGGCACATTCCCTCCGCCTCGCCGTGTTTTTTCTTGGTGATGCGTACCTGTACAGTCTGACCGGGCAGCACATTTTTCACCATACATACTGCTTCCTCCGGGCTTCCATCCTCATTCTCCCATGAAATACGCACTCTTCCCTTATTAGGGAAATCCACACGCTCTACATATCCTGTATATATTGATCCTTTTTTCAAAGTATCTTCCTCCGTAAATATCTGATTTTCTATAGACTATAGCTCATCGTATGCCGCCAGGTCCGTCATCTTGGAAATAACGGAATTTCTGTATCTCTCGTCAAATGTAACGTCCTTGACAAACCAGTCCGGCATTTCGAAGGCTGCCGCATCCTCCTCTGTAGGGAATTCCACTTCGGCAAACTTAAGCCCCTCCAAAGCACCGTGAAAAACATCCAATTCTATCTTGAGCCCGTTTTCTATAGGAATGATATATCTGGTCTTATGGATAATATTCCCGTCTGCTTTTTCTTTCAAATGCTTAAAGGCAGTCTCATTAAGCGGCATTTCTATTTCTTCTGCCGCAGCGGCTGTAGGGCTATCTGAAAGCTGTATGCCCTCCCTGTTCTTGTAGGTCAGAATATATTTGTCATTTTTTCTTCTGATGCGTACCACCGGATGCTTGCACAGATAAGCCTGCTCTATCTCATAGGACTTATACTCCGACAGATTTTCCGGTAAAGCCTTAATCGTAAATTTTCTCTCGATTTCCATTTGTTTTTCCTCTCATAATTCAATTAATTCATAGTCATTATGCAAAAGCACCTTTTGCGCGCTGTAATTCTCTTTTCCTGTCACTGCATATAGAAGAACGGCCCCATTGCATTTCTTCACATAGGTAAACATCTCCGGGTGCCTTCTTGCCACTTCATCAGGCGTCACTTTTTCTTCCTCATTTACCACCCACAGAAAATCCTCGTATGCCCACTCGGTCAGGCTCTTTACGGCATCAGTGGCATAGCCCCGCCCCCTGTATTTTTCATCAACTATAAATCCTATATCCAGCGGGCAGCTTCCCTCACGAAAGCCTGCTATTCCTATGAATTCGCCGCTTTTCAGATATAGACCGTAATATCCATACCCGTAAAATCCATACGCTGCCTCGCAGTAATGCTCCACGAATTTCTCATCGTAGACTGCCCTCTCGGATATTGTAACATTTTTCGTATTAATAACACTGAAAAAAAAAGCCGCCCGGCCATAGTCTTCGGCATCTATTTCCTTAATTATCAATTTTTCTGTTTCATCTATTATCATAGTTTTAGATAAAATTCAAGGAGGGCACTGCCCTCCCGAATTAACAATAATTATTGTACATAAGCCCTGAATAAGCAGAGTTCACATAAGGGTTAAATGGATTTTTCACTTGCGTATTGGGATATGTGATGACTGTCTTATCGATGAAATCCAGCGGATTCAAGGTGATATCACTAAAACGCTCTATCAGCATATCCATCGTACCTTCATTTTCCTTAAAGAGCCTCTCCATAAGTCCACTTCGAATAGACCTTTGCATCAATTCCTTGTCCATGGACATGGTACCATTGGGCTCAATTATAAGTCCATTTTCCTCCAGAGCAGGCTTTAATTTATTAACAGTCTGGTTCATTTCCATAATAAGCTTTCGAGATGCCTTATGCTTATTAGAGCCATCCACTATAAAATCAATGAAATCATTATACTTATGGATAAAATCGTTCACCTTGGCAATAACCGGTGCATCGGCTACTACTGAGGAAATAATGGCCGGTGCTTCTCTGGTCAAGTCCAAAAAATCCAGTCTCAGTCCCGAGTCCATCACATATTCGCGGGTAGTGGTCACAATCTCCTCACCGTTAATGTAGGCAGTGGTCTTTTTCCCTTCCATGACCACATTATCCAGGCCGAAATGACGCACAATTCCCAGGTAGGTATTATCGGGCATTCTGGTATCTCTAAGCCTAAATGGAACACCATTTTCCTTGGCCCATATATCCATGCGGGACCTGCCCGACTCCTTCATGGTACTGACATTGGTCCTAAGACCGATATTGGACTTATTGATGAAGTCCGAGAGTTTCGTCTGAAGTTCCTTATTGGTGGAGCCCTTCTGCACGATAAACTGGAAGGAATAGAGATTATCCTCCACTCCGATAGTGAAATTGTACTGGCCTGCTACCAACTCAGTCTCACCGATGGCCACATAATGTCCTTCATTTCTCTGGGATGTGGAAAGCTCGGTTACGGCCACAGCCAACGCTTCAAATCCCATCGGATTAAAGCCGTCTACTGTCTGTACCGCCACGCTCTCGGGCTGATCGGATACAAGCACGTGCTTGGAAAAAACTCCGGCCGCATCATCACTGGTCAGCTCCTTCAGTGCATCAGCTATGGCTAATGACTTTTCTTTCACTCCCAAGGTATATTCCTGAGTATTCTCATCAAATGTAATCTTGTAGAAAGGCTTGTCCGCATTTATCCTGCGTATGCGGTGATGGATAGCCTTAAGTTCATCACGCTTGTGTGAATCAAAGCGTGTCTGGCGCATCATAACATGCCCCTGAATCAGATTGTTATATACACTTAATAGCGGCATAAAGCGGGACCTCCTTTCCCAAAATTATGCAGAAATTTTAACGGACTTCCTTGCCCTTATTCCTATGTATGAAAACTCTATTTTACAAGATTCACAAAATTGTAAAGACAGTCAACAGTATTATCAATGCCGATAAAACCTGAATTTACGGACATATGATAATTCTGCGCCTTGCCCCATTTTTCACCTGAGTGATAGTTGTAGTAATTGGAACGACGCTTATCCTTCTTGAGGATAATATCCTCAGCCTTATCAGGATCAATGGAATCTATACGGATTGCACGCTCTTTTCTGAAATCCATGTCAGCATATACAAAGAAATGGATGACACTGGGATTTTCACGAAGAATGTAGTCTGCGCAACGACCTACGATAACGCAGGGGCCCTCTTCGGCAACCTTTCTGATAACATCTGACTGCGCCAGATAAATTCTATCATCCAGAGAAAGGTGTGAAAAACCACCCTCCTGATTGCCATAGGCGCTCATACCCATAGCGATTGAATAGAGAAGGCTGTTGGTAGCCTTGGTCTCAGCGTTCTGAAAAGCCGCCTCTGCGTAACCGCTTTCCTTGGCTGCTCTGGTAATCAGCTCGTTGTCGTAGAAAGGAATTCCCAGACGCTTTGCCAGCTTTTCGCCGATTTCACGTCCGCCACTGCCATACTGTCTGCTGATAGTAATAATTTTATTCATATGCTCGCTCCCATTAAATATAGTTTCCCAAAAAGATACAACTTCCCACCTGTATATTATCACAGAAACCTTGATTTTTCAAGGCTTTTACTCTACTACCTGGATATGAACAGTAATGAAAATTCCACTTTCGTCACAGGCTGAGATTAAAATATCACACTCCCCCACGCCGGCAGAGGTTACCTTGCCGTTTTTAGTCACCACTGCAACTGAAGGATCTGTAGTCATATATGTCACATTAGTATTATCAGCAGTCTCAGGAAGCACTACTGGAAGCAAGGATATATTTCTGTTTACCTTGAGCTTGTAGAAGGTTTTTTCCACATTTATTGAAGTAACCAGCTTGTGTGAAATCTCCTCCAGCATCACGTAGGTTCCCGGTTCATAGATGTAGAAAACGTACTGCTTTTGCTCCTCATCTATGTAATGACCGTCCACCTTGGCCATAATGGTTTTACGGTTAGGTGTATAGTAGACTCCGAATTTTTCCGGATCATAACCGTCAGGCCTGATTATACGGGAATATATAGGAAATTCATTCACGGCCTCAGGATCCCCATACATCACCTCGAAACCTATGTATTTTTCAGTGGTCACCACACGGTCAACCGCATTTTTCACTATGGCCTGATCCAGAGTTTTTACGGAAATGCTGTTGGCATAGGGCTCGTTACTTACAAGCATGGTGAGTCTGGTGGTCTCAGTGGTGTCTATAGGATAATCCTTAAAGCGATTTTCCTCTTCTATTATGCCATCCACATATATAGTATCCAGCATTCCGCCAAAGGTTATTTTTAAGGCGTTTACACCTGTGTTGTTAATTCTGCCGGTTAAAAGTCTGTAATCCGAAACATCCTCTCTCACGCCGTCATTGTAGGTAGCCACCGCCTTGATAAAGGCTCTGTCCACTTCAGTTCCTGTATATACAGGGGCTCCAATGTACTTTGCTTCAAATTTCACCAGTTCTCTTGGGAGTCCGGTAACTGTAATCGTAGTCTTATAATCGTCATACCATACTTCAATGGTATTTTCTCCTACCTTCTCCACTATGCCTGGCTTAAGAACCAGAGATGAGGCAGGTATTCTTTCAGGCTCGATACTATCCCAGGTATAGATGATGTAGGCTTCAATATCAGTCTTTATTACCGCATTGGTTACTATCCTGTCTTCGCCGATATATGTGGCTACAATTTCCTTTATGGCGAGCTCCGGAGTCACAGAGAGGTCTGGGGTAGGAGTCGCTGTATTGGTGGGTACCGGTGTATTGGTGGCTGTCGGAAGTGGTGTATTTGTATTCGTTGGAAGTGGTGTAGCTGTCGGTACATCAGTGGCTGTTGGCAGCGGTGAGGCTGTGGCAGTCGGTGTGTCAGTCGCTGTTGGCAGTGGTGAGGCTGTGGCAGTCGGTGTG